>JBKPQV010000522.1:0-7731 GCA_046734235.1 Acidobacteriota bacterium | reverse complement strand
GCAGATCGAAAGTTGATGTCCGTCGAGGTAAAGGGCGAAGGTGTTACCTTCGAATCGAGCGTACCTAAGCTGCTATTTGAGATGCGCATCCGCGGCCTGCCTGGTCCAAGGAATTATTACGACGTGTCACACGATGGCCAGCGCTTCCTGGTTGCGTCAACACCTGAAGAGACAGCAACTCTACCGATGACGGTTGTGCTGAACTGGCAGCCGGATTTGAAGCACTGAGCTGACTAAGAATGGCTTGGCACAAAAAGTCGATACCACCTGCTTGAGCAGAGTGGAGTTTCAATTTTGCGCTACGGACGCGCCCACAATCGGAAGCAGGTGGTATCTAGTCGAAGTGCGGCAGCGGTAGCCTAGCGCGAAACTGAAACTCCACGCTCCTGAAATCAGGTGGTATCTTGTCAATCTTGTAATCCTGTCTATAGCGCGAAACTGAAACTCCACGCTGCTGAAGCAGGTGGTATCTGAGTTGGGATAATGCCTTTACTTCATTCGGTTGTACTTTCGCAAAACCTGTACGACGCGATCGCCGGGCAAACCAAAGACGCGGATACCGTCTGCGCCCGTCATCGTCTGCGCGGCCAGCATCGCATTAACGACAGCTTCTTCAGTCGCTTCGATTGTGGCGCGAAAAAGAGGATCGATACGCTCATTAGGAAGCATGACCAGCGACGGCGTACCTTCAGACTTGGCGGCGCCGGCGTTCCCAGTGGAAAATGCGAGAAACAAGTCACCGGATGAATTACCCGCGAAACTTCCAAGCCGTCCTAGTCCGAGACTGACCCGACGCGCGATTCTTTCCAATTGATGTGGAAGGAGCGGAGCATCGGTCGCTACGATCACGATGATCGAGCCACGACCTTCGTGTTCAGAAGCGCTTCCGTCGTTCCGCGCTGCACCGCCCGTGGAGGAACAAGGAGGAATACCAGCCGTCCATGATCTACTCAATGGTTGCGGCAGTACCGTGCATGTGCCCAAATCAGTGATCTCGGAGCGTATAGGAACACCGAGAATGCGAAGATCTCCTCCGTAATTACATTGGACCAGTACTCCGATCGTATAGCCACCTTGTGCGGTAGTAAGCACGCGCGACGAGGTGCCGATGCCGCCTTTGAATCCGTTGCAACCCATTCCGGTGCCACCGCCCACTGCTCCTTCTTCAACCTGACCGGGTTTCGCGCGATCGAGGGCTTGAAACGCGTGGATCGCTTTTACGTGTTCGCCGTTCGCATCGTTCAGAAAATCAAACGTCTCCGCGACAATTGGATAAGTGAAAACAAACTCGCGTCCATTCTTCACCTGCCATTGAATCGCAGCATCGCGCACGGTTCCGACACTATGAGTGCCCGTTAGCAAAATCGGTCCTTCGAGAAATCCTGATTCCTTGATCCAGTTGATACCGGTCATGTCGCCGTTGCCGTTTTGATTGAACGTCGCCGCGAAGACAGGATCCCAGTTCCCACGTGGGCGCGGGAGAATCGCTGTGACACCCGTACGAACCGGTCCTTTTCCAGGCACAAGTTTGCCTTCGCCCTCGATGAGCGTGACATGGCCGACTGCCACACCAGGTACGTCTGTGATGGCATTCAATGGTCCAGTAGTGCCCGGAAAGGGAATTCCCAGTTCACGACCGCGCGGCCGTGTTTGTGCAGCGACCGTGATCGCAATGGTGGCAGCCAGTAATAGTCCGAACGCAAATCGCATGAGAACTAGTCCTTTCAATCAAAAGATCGTCAACTTGGTAGTGTCAGTTGGTCCGATTCTTTACGTCAAGGTTGCCGCGGCGCGGCCGACTGCTGCTGTTATTTGTGTGTGCTTTTGTTGAAGGGGTTGTATCACTCAGAAACCTGATCACTCGCGCCCACAGCTCACGTTCCGGATCTTCCCTCACAAGTGGCTCGAACCCCAACTGGAAATACATTGGGATCGCCCCTAACCGATCCGTTGTTGTATGAAGACGAGCTTCTCGACATCCGGCTTGCTTAGCCATTGCGAGTACACCGATAACCAACGCCCGCGCCAAGCCCTCCCGCCGACGATCCAGTTCCGTCGCAACCCAACGCACCCAACCACATTCCGGAACGTCAGAACGTACCTGCAACGAAGCCGTCGCCACAAGCCGCCCCTCTGCCGCGACCACCAACGTCGCCCTGACCGTCTCGTCACAGAAGAGCTCACGTTTAGTACCTGCCTCATCCCAAATCTCAGCGTCAAACGCGCGGCCTAAGAGCTCAGCCAAAGCTCCTGCTTCCTCGACTTGAGCGCGCCGAACTACCAGCGGCGCAGCCAGAATTGGCATAGCCGGAACACCAAAGAGTGTCGGTCGCCGCATCGTGATGTCGACCGGCACCGCAACTAGATCGGATTGTTTACTCATCGTGCTGGCTAACTCGCATTGTACCCAATCAATCGTCCTAACTTCGTGATCTTTTGGTCCTTACAGTTAGTTTTTCAAGTGTCTTTTAAACCATGTTGCCGCTCGTCTGTCTCGGTCATCCTGATTGTCTTTCAAGTAGTGATTATCCTCTGCGTAGATGATCAAGTCATAAGTCTTACCTGATTTCTGTAGTTGTTGAGCCAGGGCGAGGTATTGGCTCGGAGGTAATTTATCGCGACCTCCGTGCATGATTAGAAGCGGAACATTTAATCGCTCCGGCCAAAAGATTGCTGACCTGGCTCTGATAATTTCGTCTTTTCGCGTGTCGAAATCGGGCCAGAACTGCCGCAGCATCGTTGCTGGATAAGCCTCCAACACCGGCTCTAAATCAGTAAGCGCTCCGAAAACAGCCGCGGCGTTCATAGGAAAATCGCGTTTGATAGCCAGGTAAGTCATCATACCGCCGCGCGATTCTCCATACATAAAGATGTTGTTGATATCGATGAACCCAAGTTGCTTTGCCAAAGGAATAACATTCATTAAGTCGTTTACGTCTAGCTCCTGTCATCATTCGGATATCGACCCCAGATCTTGAAGCCGGAGGGCAGCACGTACTACTGACGTTGCCAGCTACCAAATTGTTAGCATGATGTCGGTAACGCGGGATTGCTGTGCGAGCTTCTCAACAAACGGGTTCGGAACTACGATGGACCCACTCACCGGTTCAGGTAACCTTTTATTCTTAGTTGCGTAGGCGAGCCGCTGAAGTGCAGCGTTATGATTACCCGATTAATAAAACCCGAATCATTGATGGGCCTCACAATTTTTGCCCTGCTGTTTGTTGTCTTCCTGCTTTCGCCCGTCCGCCAGGTGACAGACTCACGGTACTCCATGCTCGTCACGCAGAGTCTGCTTGAACGCGGCAGCTTCCGGCTCGATCATTACAAGCTCCCAAACCATGAACCCGAATGGGATAAAACCTACTTCAGGTACGGTGATTATCAGCTCGAAGCATCGCGTGGGCACGTTTACTATTATCTGCCCCCGGGCAGTTCGGTCCTCTCTGTTCCGTTTGTTTCCCTTTTTAATCTCATAGGACTGTCTGCTGTCGGCGATGACAACGCTTACAACCATCCGGGCGAGGTTCAGATCGAAGCGATCCTCGCGGCCTTCTTGATGGCCGTTCTGTCGTGTCTCTTCTTTTATACGGCGCGGTTGATTTTGCCGATCAAGTGGAGCGTATTTGTCGCGCTAGGCGGGGCGCTGGGGACACAGGTTTACAGCACTGCGTCGCGCGCTCTGTGGTCGCATACATGGGGAATCTTGCTGCTGGGAATCATTGTCTTTCTGCTCCTGCGGCTTGAGGCCCGACAGCGCGCCGTGAGTCCTGTGTTGCTAGCAAGCTTACTTTCGTGGTTGTACTTCATTCGCCCAACATTCGCCGTCTCCATTCTTGCGGTCAGCGTTTATCTATTTCTTTTTCAACGGCACCTGTTCCTTCGATACGCCGCAACCGGGGCGTTATGGCTGATGGTCTTCGTTCTTTATTCGTGGACTCACTTCGGCCAGCTTCTTCCCAGCTATTACCGTCTGGTCAGTCGCTTCTCACTCGATCAATTTGCGCAGGCGCTGGCGGTCAACCTCATCAGTCCGTCACGCGGCCTCTTGATCTATGTCCCGATTCTTTTGTTTGTGGCCTTCCTACTCATTCGGCACAGGCGTCAACTTGTTCACCAGAGGCTCATCTGGCTCTCGCTCATAATCATTGCAGCTGACATCTCGATTGTCTCTGTTTTCCCTGTGTGGTGGGCAGGGCATTGCTTCGGGCCGCGCTTCATGACGGGGTCGGTCCCTTGGTTCGTGCTGCTCAGCGTACTCGGTTTGCGCGGGAGCCTGACATGGCGCGTAGAGAGCGCGCCTAACTCTCCCGTCGGTTGGCGCACACAGCTCACGTTCGGCGCAGCGCTGTTGGTTTTGAGCGTTTTTATCAACGCGACCGGCGCGATCCGTAAGGCGACGTGGGAATGGAACGAAGGGCCTCCGCTCAACGTCGATCTGTATCCGGCACGTGTCTGGGACTGGAGACAACCACAGTTTCTCGCGGGGTATCTGCCGAGACGACCACCTCCGCAGTTTGAAAATGGCAGAGCAGTTCTAGCGAGCCTCGAAGCGGAGAGATCTTTTGAGAGAGGCTGGAGCGGGGCAAGCTCCGGCTGCCTCGGCGGGAAATATGGTGACCCTTCGACAGCCTTCTTCCTCTCGATCGAGTTTCAGGAAACAGGCTACTTCGCGTATCTCCTGCGCAAAGCTGCCTATGGCGATATTCCCGGAACTCCTGTGCCGGTGCGCCTCGCCGACTTTCTACAGGATATGAAAGAGCTAGAGCAGGGTGTGATAGTTGGCTCCGAAGGGTGGCAGGAGAAACTTAATGCAAACAAGCTGGGGTTCGCCACAACCTTCACCTCCCGGCCCAACTTTGTATATACGTATCCGCAGTCACTGACGCAGGAAGCATTCGTGGATGCGATCAACGCCAACTCCAGCGGGGCGCTCTCTCAAGCTGAGAGGGACACATTAGTCTCACAGCTGAAGAATGGGGTCATGACAAGGGCGCAGGTACTGATGGTGGTGGCCGAGGACCCGGATATGAAACAGCAAGAGTTCAACCGGGCTTTCGTGCTCATGCAGTACTTCGCCTACCTCCGGCGAGATCCCGATGCGAGCCCTGACAAGGATTTTGACGGATACAACTTTTGGGTGAACAAGCTAGACGAGTTCAAAGGCAACCACAGCCAGGCCGAGATGGTCAAAGCCTTCATTCAATCCGTAGAGTATCGAGAGAGGTGCCATCAGTAGTTCTAATTCACAATCAATGTCCAAAAACAAAAACGTCACTCCGACGAGTGAGCTTTCTTAATTCATCAGATTGCTCTTTTTATGTGTGCGCTTTCGTTAAAGGATTTGGGAAGGACTTCGATTACTTCCACTGCTGAGCATTCGGAGGTGGTGGTGGCATTCTCTGTTGTGATTGCTTTGGTCTTCCTAAGCGCGAGAGTCCCAACAAGCTCAAATAGGATAATAACCCGTAGAAGATTACGTTTGAGCAAATCATGTAGATCGCAGCGATGGCGCGGTCTTCCGGTCTAAAAGGGAATCCGTTTGGAGAAACGAGTGGTTGTAGAATAAGTTTTGGCCATCCGAGGGGAATGTACAATATCCACTGCAGAGCCTCACTCTTAATGAGAAGCGAGAGTCTACTTGCCAGAACGCCATAGCAAAAAGTGATTGCAAATCCGCAGATAAGGGCCGCGAGTAATCGCCTCATTGAGCAACTATAATAAAACGAGCTAGCTACGGCTAGGCTTGTGGTTTTTGGCTTGGCCAACAACCGCGATCGACTTCTTGGCTTGCTCTGTGTGCCACTTGGCCGCATTCAAGTGAGCCTTAGCCATACCAAAATTCATTGCATCGATGCATGCCAAGGCGGCTTCAATGCCTCTGACTACATCTTTCAAACTGTCGTAGGCTTCGCGGAGTTTGTCGAGTTCAATATCCTTGCCATTAGAAGTGAAGCCGACTGAACTCATGTGGTTGAACTTAGCGAGCAGATTTTCGGTTGGCAAACTCTCTTCGGGTTTTCATCGGAGCCCCGTAGACTTAACCGCTTTAATATCAAAACTGATCTGAGGAAATTCATGGGAGAGTTGAAGGTAAAACGCGAGCTGGCATTGCCCCAATTCCGGAAGCGCATCGATAGTTGGGGCCATCGGTAAGAGCGATTGCTAGTATTAGCGCAAGACTTTAAAGGTGTATTTTGATTTGCTGGGCGAGCCGCTGAAGCGCAAGATTAGGCTTCAAGTTGAATGGAATTTCAGAATATGCACAAGAGCGTTGCATTTAGCGTCATCTTATCCCTGCTTTTAAGCGTTAAGTGTGAAGCGGTAGATTCTACCCCTGTAGATCCAAAGAAGGTCCAGAAAGCCGAAGTGGTGCTGCGGGTTAAACTACTCTCTTCTGGCGAAGGGAGTAAGTATCTTTGGGATAGAGTCGAGGTATTGCAAGTCCTCAAAAACAGATCGGGCCATGCATTGGGGAAGAATCTTTTAGTGGCGCACTATAGTTGGAAGCTTGGGGTACCAGAAGGTACCTGCACAATCTATCTTGAGCGGTATGATCTGAAACGAAATAATTTGTGGAAGTTGCTTAATGGATCGGGGGAGGATGGCATCAGTCATCTGATGCCTTAGAGAGCTTCGCAAAACCACGCTGCCGAACAAGCGCGGAGCGGACTCGCCGTGAGCGGGCTTCTTTGTTAAGTTGCGTGGGCGAGCCGCTCAAGCGCAGTGTTCGGCTAGTACTCAGCCTTAGTGCAAAGGGGAATCAAATGGCCGATAAACACTATGGTCTGTACCGAGCGATCGTGCTCAACAACACTGATCCTCAGCAAGATTTCCGGCTACAACTTATCGCTCGCGATGTCAGCAATGCTCCACTATCCTGGGCTGAGGCTTGCGCGCCTTCTGCCCAGGTTGCGCTCCCAAGTATCGGCGATACGGTCTGGGTTATGTTTGAACGTGGAGATATCGAGTTGCCTGTTTGGGTTGGCGTCCGTCCCGGTCGTGCGGCCTGAGAAGTTTCATTACGAGCAAGAGGTGATAACCAACGAAGTCGATCGGAACGGAAAATAGGTGAGCCGTGGATCCGCTCCGTCACTGATGGATTAACCGCCAGTATCGTTCAACATCTTCTTGTGTTGCTGATGGACCATGACCTGGCAAGACGGTTCGAATATTCAATCCAAGCTGTTTGAACTGCCCGACAAGAGTTCGTTCTTCTGTTGTTGGGCGGCGCCAAGGTCCGAAGTCTCTTGTCAACCCGTCGGCTACATAAACAAGTCCATCAGAAGGTATGAACGCGACTACCATTTCATCGACATGAGGACTGGCCACATTCAAAAGATCAAGAGTCACTATGCCATCACTGAACCGGCGTTTGTCACCAATGACCTCAACGGCTGGTAACTTGATCTGGGCGTCCGTTGCCTTCAGCCTTTTCATGAACATTTCCATGAATCGAAAATTTCCAGGCGTGGTTACAACCGTCGCCCCTTCGCGTAAGTACGCTCGCAATCCTCCTATGTGATCTTCATGAAAATGGGTTGGTACTATGTAGCGAATGGGTTTTCCCGGAGCAATCTCGTGTATTGCGTCCATGACTTTAGTCGACGCGTTATCTGACGATGGCGCTTCGACGACTAAGATGTAGTCTGTGAAAACGACAAACATACTGTTGTAATCTCCGGACGCATTTTCGACGAAATATGCAGATGGCGCGACTTTGGAAACGTG
>JBKPQV010000521.1:0-9930 GCA_046734235.1 Acidobacteriota bacterium | reverse complement strand
GCGAGCGACTTCAAGCAATTCCCTAACGCCAGTCGTGAAGCTTTCGGTTTCCATGTAGTCAGCATAGGCACGAAACGAAGCATTCATCCATGCAGTGTTTTTTGAATCAGGTTTTGGCTGACGGCGACCGCCGAGCAAAGGTGCATGTATGTAATCAACCTTATTATTCGCGAGCGACTCAGCTAGTGCAGTCTTGTTGAATTGAGGATAACGGCGGGACCCCGGAAAGCTGCGAACGTCAACCAGCGTCTTGATGTCGTGTGCCGTGAGCAACCGGACAAACTCTTCAATGCTGTGGGTCGAGTGACCAACAGTCCAGATATTAATATTCCTCTTCATCTAAAACCTAATTAGTAACTTCAAGTGTAGGCCCGCCGACGCTTCAAGTATTACGTGACTTTGAAGCGTCCGATAACTGCGGAGGCCCGCGCAAAAACCTACAACTCTTGGGACACAGAAGTCGATACCGTCACGCGGTAGCGACTTCTGTGGCCCGGGAGCTACTTAAAGTTAAAGGTAAGCTTCAAGTCGGAATCGCCCCCTGGCCGAAACCAAAGGCTTGAAAAGATCGCCAACACGGCGTACGCGAGCAGGGACATTGTCGATTCTAAAATCTTCAAGCTTTAATCCACGCTTTAGCTCACTCCACTTCAACGGCGTGGAAACAGTTGGAAGATCCTTTGGTCGAACCGAATACACCGACGCCAGGGTTCGGCCCCAGGCATTCTGATTGTAGTCAACCAATACCCTTCCCTTTGGTCGCTTCGAGACCTGGTAAACAGCTGTCAGCAATTCTGGCGCTTCTCCCACAACGGCATAGGCGAAATGCTTCGCAAAAGTCCAAACCTGTTTTTGGCTTGGACCATACTGAATAGGAATGTAGATATGGATTCCTTTTGAACCGGTAGTCTTTGGATAACTGGGAATTTTCAAAGCATCAAAAGCCTTCTTCAAAAACAAAGCGGCTTCGATCACTGTTTCGAAAGATGCCCCCGGTACTGGGTCAAGATCGAAATGCAAATAATCCGGCCGATCTACATCGTCACACCGTGCATACCATTGATTAAGGTCTATGCATCCCAGGTTGATTACCCACATCAACGATTCGAGATCCTGAATCATCGGGAAGTCGATCACATTTCCAGATGAGTGTTCAATGCTACAGATCTCTATCCACTTCGGACGTGGCGAAGGGGCTCGCTTCATGAAAAAGAAGTCTTCCCCTGCCCCATTTGGATAGCGCTTCATCACCATAGCGCGGTCTTTCAAATGTGGAAGGAGTGCGGGTGCGATGTCGATGTAATATTGAATCAGGTCCCGTTTAGTGACTCCTAGCTTCGGCCAGAATAGTTTGTCGAGATTCGTCAACTTGACTACGCGGTCGTTTATTTCCACTTCCAGGTTCGATTTGTTTTTGGGGAGCTTCAGCGAGGGAGTCTGAGATTTTTTCTTTCGTTTATCCTGGCTTCGCGTGACTACGGCGGGGTGATACTCGCGAGTGGGAACCTGTTTTTTGGGCATTAGTTAAAGTATGACTTTAGAAAATCGGTTCATGATGGAGTTAAAGTAGAACCTTATCTCTAATGGGACACCTCATCAATCTCCCTTTCGATCGCCTTTAGGCCGTTCAACAAACCAGTTCGATGTGCCGGATGCCTGGCCCGTTCGAGTTGCTCGAGCAGACGCGACTTGGATAATTGCAACGACGCCAGGCGCTCACGCTTTGAGCGTTCTTCTGGAGTCTCAAGGTTGTCGAGGCGTCCACGAGTACGGGCTTCCTTCCCTTCCTCGATTTGATCAGCGACCGATTTACTTTCCCAACCTCGAGCCATAACTTAGATTACTGTGCCATCCTTGATGATTGCATTCTTCGGAATAATGATGATTCCGTCGCGAATATAGTACGACTTGTCTTCGCTCTCGGCCTCGTGAATCCCCGCTTCGTTAAGCAATCTTGTGCCGCTCCCAATCCGCGCATTTTTGTCGATAATCGCGCGACGAATGATGCTTCCCTCTCCTATTCCAACTCGCGGTATGCCTTTGTTTAATTCGTCCCGCATGTCCTCTAATGTTTGATAGTAGTCAGCACCCATAATGTACGATGAATCAATCTGCACCCCTTTTGAGATGCGCGCGCGCAATCCCACAACACAGTGCTTGATCGACGCACCATTGATGATGCAGCCGTCGCTGACAATCGAATCGTCGATCTGGGTGTTCTCAATCTTTGAAGGCGGCAGGTATCGAGCACGTGTGTACACGGGTGCTTCGGCATCGAAAAGATTGAACTGGGGGACTTTGGTTGTGAGGTCCAGGTTGGCTCTGTAAAACGCTCCTATCGTTCCAATGTCTTCCCAGTAGCCATCAAACATGTGCGCCTGAACATGACCTCCTTTGATTGCTGCAGGGATTATCTCTCTTCCAAAATCATTCCACTTTAAGTCCTCCGCTAATAAGCTTTCCAGTCTTTCATACTTGAAGACATAAATACCCATTGAAGCCAGAAAGGGACGTCGTGCAGCTTCGGCAGGATCGAGCCCGAGTTTGGTTGTGTTGACCTGCATCGACAATAGCTCTTCACCCTTTGGTTTTTCTTTAAACTCAATGATTCGCCCACTCTCATCTGTTTTCAACAAACCAAATTCACTAGCCGGCTTTGCTTCACATGGAATAACGGAAACTGTTACGTCAGCGTTAGAGCTGTAATGCTTCGCGAGGAAGTCGCGATAATCCATGTGATAGAGATGATCTCCCGACAAAATCAAAAGCGTATCAATACGCAGATCTCTAAAATGAGGTAAGACTTGTCGGACTGCATCTGCGGTGCCCTGGAACCACTGAGGACTCTCCGGAGTTTGTTCAGCTGCAATTATCTCGACGAATCCATTAGAGAAGCGCGAGAAGCGATATGTTTGTGCGATATGCCGGTTCAGGGATGCGGAGTTGTATTGAGTAAGAACAAATGTTCGAAGGATATCGGAGTTGATGCAATTGGAAAGCGCTATGTCAATAAGCCTGTACTTGCCACCAAGAGGGACAGCTGGTTTTGATCTTTGTTGAGTGAGTGGGAACAGTCGATTCCCTGCACCTCCGCCTAGAATCACTGCCAACAGTTTAGAATTCGAAGGCATAAGTCGTCACCGAACTAAGTTGATGTTGGATTACGAGGGAAGGATAGACGGAAAGCGGGGCGTCCTGCAAAGATTAATACGCGGAGCTAACTGTTTGTCCGGTCGTCTTGCCGGCCGCTTCTTGGGCTATCTTTACGCCGACACTGGCTCCGATGCGGGTAGCGCCGGCTTCAACCATCTTGCGCGCATCTTCAAGTCCCTTCACTCCGCCCGAAGCTTTGACACCAAGATCGGCACCAACCGTTCTGCGCATTAACGCAACGTCGGCGACCGTTGCCCCACCTTTCGAGAAACCAGTTGAGGTCTTAACAAAATCAGCACCAGCTCGTTTCGCAGCCTGACACGCGCGAACCTTCTCGTCGTCGGTTAGGAGTGCGGTTTCAATAATAACTTTGCAGATGACGTGGTATTCATGCGCCACTTCAGCGACTGAACGAATGTCGTGCTCTACGAGACAATCATCTCCACTCTTCAGCGCGCCGACATTGATGACCATATCCACTTCTCGAGCACCATCGAGGATCGCCCGCCTTGCTTCATAAGCCTTCACGTCGGGCAGAGTAGCTCCTAAAGGAAAACCGATCACTGTACAAACCGGGACTCCGCTCCCCTGCAAGTTACAAGCGGCAGCACGAACCCAGGTTGGATTCACACACACGGAAGCGAAACGGTAGGTTGCAGCTTCCTGGCAAAGCTTCTTGATGTCTTCGTCCGTTGCTTCAGGTTTTAATAATGTGTGGTCTACAAGGCTGGCCCAATCCTTGGCCGAAGCGGTTTGACCCAATATCAGGCCAATGCGAGCAGCACCAGCATCCACAATGCGATGCATGCGTTCGGGGCAGCGGTCGAAACACTCGGACGTGCATCCACACATTGCCGCCTGCTCATTGGCATCGCCGTTTAGACGTGCAACGATCGCATCAGTAATTTGCTCGATTAGTAATTCGTAATCACCGTTGTTTGTATAAGGCATGGAACTAGAAACTCCGCGGACTTCATTCTAGCACGCGAGAATTCGGAAGCTCATCGGCGTTGGTACTGTCGTTGTATGGCGTCGATCTTGGCAACTCGTTTCTTGTGTCGATCTTCAGTCAGTTCAGTGGCCAGCCAGGCAATTACAATTTCCCGCATTTCCTTACTGGAGATTGTCTTGCTTCCGAGGCTTAAGACGTTTGCACCATTGTGTTCACGTGAGTTTCGAGCAACAGCCACAGAGTAACAAGCGGCAGCCCGAACTCCAGGGACTTTGTTGGCAGTCATTGCACTACCAACACCAGCTCCATCAATAATGATCCCAACCTCTGAGCTGCCGTTAGATACAGAGCTGGCGACCGCGTGTGCAAAGTCTGGATAATCGACGGCTTCTTCCGAGTTCGTACCAAAATCCTGAACGCGATGGCCCAACTCAAGGAGCAGCGACTTTAGTTCTTCCTTCATCTTAAAGCCGCCATGATCTGCACCAACTGCTATCAATTTGGCGGCTTTAGAACCACGACGCGATGAACGACGAACAATTTCGATTCGTTTTTCTTTGACAATGTCTGCAGCAAGTGGCGTTAAGCGTGCGTCTTCACCAATTCTCAGCGAGGCGCCACTTTCAAGTCCTCGCATATCGTCTTCTGTGATAACACTTTTCGAAGATTCATCACGCGTTACTTGATCTGTTGCATTGTTGTCACCTGGCGCCACTTGAACAAATCGGCTCGCTTGTTCTGGTCCAGGTTCAGCGCTCGGTAATGATTTCGCCAAAACCTCTCGCACCAACGCACGAACCTTATCTCGGGTTTGATCTTCCATGGTTTAGAAGTCTTGCTTTAACCGTTTATAGGTCCTATTGGTCCTATAGGTCCTATATTCCTATTCAGAGCAACTCAAACACTCCTTAGATCCAATAACCTTCCCCTCTTCGCAATAACCTTCCCTGCTCTAAAAGTGAAGTCAACTCGACCAACATAGATCCCGCTCTTACCAACTTGAAAGATCATTGTTTGCGCACCACACGGTTGCGTTTGCATCACAGGCTGCTCCATAAAAATGTGAGTATGCCCACTGGCAATAAAGTCGATCCCATCTACTTGTGCGGCTAACGATGTATCCGTAACGCTATTAGGCCTCGGACGCTCGGTGTAACCCAGGTGCGACATACAAACTATCAGGGAACATCTTTCTGTATCCTTCAAAGTTTTCACAACGTCGCGCGCAACGATAACAGGATCGATAAATGTAACTCCCTTAAAATTCGCTGGATCGATCAATGAGACGGGGCTGATACCAAGACCAAATAATCCGATCTTAATGCCGGATATGGTCTTAACTACATAACGCTTAACCAACCCCTCGAGCGCGGTCCCTTTAACGTCATAGTTGGATGAGACGATATCGAACTTTGCAAATTTCAAGGCCGCTACAAGTGAGTCTATTCCGTTGTCGAATTCATGATTTCCCAAAGTTCCGGCGTCATAGCCAATCGCTGACATCGCTTTGTATTCAACTTCACCCTTGAAGAAATTGAAGTACGGCGTGCCCTGGCAAACATCACCAGCATCAATCAGCAGCGTATTCGGATTCTCACGTCTTATTTTCTTAACCAGCGTGGCGCGCCGCGAAACTCCGCCTTGACCAGCGTACTTATCGTTAGCAGGTAAGGGGTCGATCTGCGAGTGAGTGTCGTTCGTATGCAGAATTGTGATTACCGTTTCCGGAGCTGGCGTATACTCCAGTGCGGTGAGCCGCTTTCCTTCGATTGTTCTAATCAAAGTCAGGCCAGCGCCGGCAACCATCGCATCAGAGAGAAACTTTCTGCGATTAATCATTTTCGGGATTCCCCTGGGTTGCTGGACCTGGTCCAATCTGGACAAATCGATCATCAGCTTTAGATTTTAGTTGACGTCGCGCAGCCGTTTCCGACTTAACATAAGCAGTAACCGCATCCCTGATCGTCACTTTCAACCAATTCAGGTCTTTACCTTCGCGCAACAATGCATAATTACCGCTATTGAGTTTGTAGAGATAATCGATGGTTACGATCGTATACATGCGCGCCTTGTCGATTTCCTGCTCAGTGCCATTCGAGTCGATCAACTTTGCTCCGATCACCTCCACGCGGTTTTGATCGTTATACTTGAACTGCACACGAGCACCAGACTGAGCATCTCGTCCCGACAAAAGCAGGATTTTTGCTAGCTGTTCACCGTTTATGTCAACAGTGATCAATTCGTTCTCGAACGGTAGCAACTCGAAAATGTCGCTCGCGCGGATGTCTCCCTTCGCAATGTCGTTCTTGCGCAACCCACCTGCATTGGTCACAGCAAGTGCAATGTTCTTACCAGTCATTCTCCTGGCTTCCGCCAACATTGCATCGGTAACAAACTGACCGACCGTTCCAGCACCGACACCTCTCTTTAACAGGTCGCCGTCGAGTCGTCCGATGACTGTCCTTAGTTCCTTTACTTTTACCTCGTACGGACTCAACAACTGATCGACAGCTGGATCATTGGCAATACTGGAATCTACCGCAGTTTTTGTTGCCTTCGCGCCAACCTTCGTGGGTATTGCAACCGGGTCCGGTTTACCGGCCGGACAAGGTTCGATCGCCGGAGTTTGTGCTTGGAGTTGTGGCGCTGCGATTAACAACGCTACGAGAAATAGCAAGATACGAATCGAGCGAGAGCCGGGCCCGTCGATCATCACAGTTTTATCTCTCTGAATTGTCTTGTCGAGCATTGACCTAAAGGGAAGAGCTTGAATAGTATGTCGCACCACGCGGCACATAAGCAAACGACTTAGCTTTTTCAACACGATCTGAACTCCTAAGGAGAAACAAGTGGCTACGTCTACCGCTCAGCTCACTTCCGAATTCAATAATCCAAATATCGCAGTTCTAATTTCCGAAGACCAAATTCGTGATCGAATAAAAGAATTGGGTCTTCAAATCACACATGACTACGCGGGTAAAAACCCTCTTTTGATCGGGGTACTTAAGGGAGCCTGCTTCTTTCTCAGCGATCTTTTGCGCGCTATCGACACAAAGCTGAGCATTGAGTTCATGGCAATTTCCAGCTATGGGTCCTCAACAAGAACATCAGGTGAGGTACGGATCATGAAGGACCTCGATGTTCCGATTGAAGGTCGTGACATCCTTGTAGTCGAGGATATTGTCGACACAGGTCTAACGCTTTCGTACCTGCTTGCAAATCTCGAGTCGCGCGGCGCTGCAAGTGTCAGATTGGCTGCGCTGCTTGATAAATTCGAGCGTCGCGAAAGAGAAGTAAAAATCGACTATCTCGGATTTCAAATACCTGATGAATTCGTCGTGGGGTATGGACTCGACTTCGCTGAACGATATAGAAACCTTCCATTTATCGGTGTTCTAAAAGATCCAAACGCCTAGGCCTTTCTTAAACACGACTATTTTCTGATTCAGGAGGTTTCTCGTGAAAACTGTTCTGCTCGCCTTTCTTTTACTCGCTTCGTCGTCAGCAGCGTTCGCTCAAGAGGACTTCTCCAAAGTCGAAATCAAAGCGACTAAAGTTAACGGCAACGTCTACATGCTGGAAGGCTCGGGTGGCAATATTGGCGTTTCTGTGGGGCCCGATGGAATCTTGATTGTTGATGATCAGTTTGCACCGCTGGCTGAAAAGATACGAGCCGCATTGAAAACTCTTGGTGAGGGCAAGCTAAAGTTCATTCTTAACACCCACTGGCACGGAGATCACACAGGTGGAAACGCACCGTTAGGACGCGAGGCCCCGATCATTGCGCACGACAATGTTCGAAAGCGCCTATCTACCGAACAACGATTGGAGTTTTTCAAAATGACCGTGCCCGCTTCTCCCAAAGAGGCATTACCGGTCATTACTTTTGATCAATCTCTATCCGTCCACTTTAATGGCGAAGAGATTAAAGTGATTCACTTCCCTCATGGACACACAGATGGCGACAGCGTCATATTCTTTACAACTTCAAACGTGATTCACCTGGGCGACGACTTCTTTACTGGTAGATTTCCCTTCGTAGATCTGGATAGTGGCGGCAGTGTCCAAGGACTTGCAAAGAACATCGGAGAAATTATTCCGAAGATTCCGGCCGGGGCAAAACTGATTCCCGGGCACGGTCCACTTGCGACTATCGATGATTTAAAGACCTATCACCGAATGCTTCAAGAAACTACTCAGTTTGTGCAGAAGCAGATGTCGAAAAAGAAAACTCTCGAGCAGATTAAGAAGGAAGGTCTCCCGGCCGAGTGGAAAGCATGGGGCGAAGGATTCGTCAAAACTGACCAGTGGATCGATCTTGTGTACGCAAGTCTCTCAAAGAAGAACTAGCCTCAAATAAACCATGTGTCCGATATAGCTTCAGAAGCTCTTGAAAAATCTACTCAGACACCATCGCGCTTTAGCCGCATGGAGTCTCAACTTTTTCGCATGATTGATCTTTGGCTAATTTTCCAGGCTCGCCAAAAAGCTCTCACCGGCTACGAGCTTTAATCCAAAGTTCTGTGCAATTGTCTGACCAATATCTGCAAGCGAACGTCGCGTTCCTAAATTTACTGCTGGCGCGTTTTTTCCATAGGCCAGTAGTGGCGCGTATTCGCGTGTATGGTCAGATCCAGGAAAGGTTGGATCATTTCCATGATCAGCGGTGATCATCATGAGATCATCGTCACGCATCGCGGCCTCGATTTCAGGCAAACGTAAATCAAAATGTTCAAGTGCTTTGGCGTATCCTTCTGTGTCCCGCCGATGGCCGTAGAGCATGTCGAAATCGACTAGATTCGAAAAGATTAGTCCTCGAGTATTGTCGTTCAGTGCCTTGATCGTTTGATTGATTGATTGCTGATTATTCTTTGCCGTCAAATCTTTTGTTACGCCTACTGAATTGTAGATGGAGGCAATTTTCCCGATACACACAACATCGAGATCCTCATCCGCAAGTGCGGGCAGCAAATTCTCACGCGGCGGAGGAACTGCGTAGTCGTGTCGGTTTTCTGTGCGATAGAAAGACCCAGTTTGCCCAAGGAATGGACGGGCGATGACGCGCCCGACTTTGTGTTCACCATCGAGAATTCGTCTGGCAATTTCACAAATCTCGTAGAGCCGAGCTATTGGAATTACTTCTTCATGGGCGGCAATCTGAAACACCGAATCCGCCGATGTATAGACAATCGGTTTCTTTGACGAGACGTGCTCTTCGCCCAACACCTTGATGATTTCGGTACCTGAAGCAGGAATGTTGCCGAGTATTCCGGGTACCGAGGTCTCCCTTACAAACCGATCTATCACTTCAGGTGGAAAACCGTTTGGATAGGTTGGAAAAGGACGCTCGAGAATGATTCCCGCCATTTCCCAATGGCCGGTGGTGGTGTCTTTACCATTCGAGCGCAGGGCGCACTTTCCATACGAACCGACCGGATGATCGAGTGCTGGCAGATCTCGCAGTGGTCTAATATTTCCCAGGCCATAGCGCTGCAGATTTGGAAGATGAAGTTTTCGCGACTCGAGTATGTGTCCAAAAGTGTCAGAGCCAGCATCTCCCCATTCAGGAGCATCAGGCATTGCACCTATTCCGGCGCCATCGAGGACAATTAGAGTGATTCGGTTAAAGGGCATTGTTTTTGGTCTTGGGTCTTTGGTCTGCGGCTTTCAATAGATAATTTCCGGATGTCGCCTGACATCTTCAATTTGCCATTTCCATTTGTCTTTGCGCGAAGGATCCCCCCAATTTGGATAAGGTCGGTACCACCCTCGCGGTAGCGGGTGGGCCAGAGCAAGTCCTCAATTGATCCAGCTAGGGCCCACCC
>JBKPQV010000520.1:0-6176 GCA_046734235.1 Acidobacteriota bacterium | reverse complement strand
TTTACCAGTTTCAGATTCAAGGCGTCTTACTCGTGCATCGAGGTCGCGGCGCGCGCGGTCCTCGAGGACTTGTGACTCGGTCATTTCCAATGAAAGCTGCTTGAAACAAACTCTTTGTTCGTCGAGTAGTCGCTCGTCGCGGGCGCGAAATTCGTTAACCAGTTCAGCTAAACGTGCTTGCGCCTCTGATCCGGATGCTGATTGAAAGTCAGTAACCATAGTTCGCAAAGCCTCAACACGTGCGAGTAAGTCGGCACGTTGAGCGTTAAACTCGGCTTGTTGTTGGTCGAACCTCCTCATGGACTCGAAACGGTGTTGTTCGACTTGGTTTATCAGCGCTTCCGTTTGCGACGTAAGCACCTCCCGCATTTGCTCCAACTGGTTATGCGTCATCTCGAGGTTTTGTTCATGAGCCTTAAGCGAGTCAACGATTTCTACGAGAGTCTGATGCGTCGCGGCGTTGAAATTTACTTGTTCCCAGGTAAACCATCGGAATGCTGTTCTCAGTTTCGCCTTAAGCCATAGTTCTAATCTGGCGCTAGAACCTGTTCGGTTACTGATTACAGGGGGCAAGCGATCCCAGGCCCGCGCGAGTACGCTTAGACCTGCATAATCGTGTCGCGCAATAGGTTGGCTAACAGTCGAGGGACTCTGCGTTGTTTCGTCTATAGTCGAGAGTTTGTTTTGTGTTGCCCCCACGCGCTGCTTAATGTCGGCAAGTATGTCTACCACTTCCTGATCAACCATAACTGACACTCTCTTCTCCAACAGGGCTTCCTTCCTGCACATTACTCACCACGCTTGCTGTCGCATTCAAATTGGCTACTCCTTCGATGAGTATTCTGCTCACAACTTTGAAGAACACCGCACCATCCAGCCAATCGTAAGCCTGGCCGTCCTGGCTATGCACTGCGAAAGAGACCGAATAGTCGTCGATGCCAAGCCAGCAGTTAAATGCAAAGCTAACTAGAATCGTCTGGCCAGGCTTTACGGTTCCAAGGTTTATTTGTTGCTCTTTAGTGTTGGTGCCATAAGCATGGATGCCATGCCGATTGCGAATGAGAAAACCAATTACAGGACTTTCAACCTCACGTTGAAAACGAACTCGAACTCTCGCAACCATTGCTGCACCACTGTCGACGATTTCGACGCGATGTGTTCGGCTGTCACAAATCTCAGCGCCGATGATCGTTGCGCTTCCGTCACCGTGGCGATAGGTGTATTGAACCAGTTGCAGCTCAGGCTCGGCGACGGCTGGGCCACTGCTTGTTGCAATGTCGGCGTCGTAGGCTTCCTCACGCTCCATGACGATGCGCTGATAGTCGTTCAGGACATCTGACGGAGTGCCGTCAGCAATCAAGCGACCACTATTCAAGAGAATCGCCCGATCACAAAGCGCGCGCACTGCTGCAGTGTCGTGAGATACGAAAAGCACCGTGGCCCCACGTTCGTGAAGATCCTTGATTCGTTTCAAGCAGCGATGTTGAAACACCGCGTCGCCGACAGCTAATGCTTCATCGATAATTAAAATGTCGGGTTCTACGCTGGCGGCGATTGCAAAGGCAAGCCGAACATACATGCCGCTTGAATAAGTCTTAACAGGCTGGTGGATGAACTGGCCTATTTCGGCAAAACGTTCGATCTTCGGAAATATCGCGGCTGTTTCACGTCGCGAAAAACCCATTAGCGATGCATTCATGTAGACGTTTTCAACGCCCGTGAATTCCGGATCGAACCCGGCTCCCAGTTCCAGCAAAGCGGCGATACGACCTTCATGAAAAATGTTTCCATGGGTTGGTGTGAGCGTGCCGGCAATGATCTGGAGGAGCGTTGATTTGCCGCAACCATTCTGCCCGATGATCCCGACGGTTGTGCCGCTCTCAATATCGAACGAGATGTCACGCAGGGCCCAGAACTCTCGATGCCGTCGAAGTCGTCCCCTTGTGAGCGATTCGGTAAGGCGGTCTCCCGGCCGATCGTAGATACGGTATTGCTTAGATACTTCTTCTACGCGCAGAGCTAAAGTCATCGGCCGAAATGTAGCAGATGGCTAAGGGAAGATACTACTCTTCAGCATCAGTGCTCGGGGCAGTAGCCCGACTGTCAAGGAGGGCTAACCTCGCCAACCGTGCCCTCCTTGACAGGGCTACAGCCCCGATCATAGGTCCAAGCCAGGAACCAAGACCCAAAAAGGTTTCACCTGACCGCTGTTGCCAGCGATCAGGTGAAACGAAAAGACACACCTTCAGACTAAAGCTTAGCTTGGCCCAAAGCGTTGTCGGTACTCAGACGAGGAAATAAACGCCTTAACCATTTCTGAAGTGATGAAGTTGCCATTGAAGGCATTCAACTTGTTAAGCCAGAAGTTGAATCCTGCGGTGTCTGGATCACGACGGAGATAACCGAAGTATTCCATCGTAACGAAAGCTGAGTTCAATTCGCGGAGTCGTAACTCCTCAGCCTCAGAAACCTGTCTAAGGATTTGTGCTCGCGTTGCACCTCCGTTTATTGCCGTTACTAAAGCATCGCGAAATGCGGTAGTGGGCGGGAAGTTGCCACGAATTTCTCCACCTGCGAATTGACGAGTGTGGAAATTAATGTATGCACGACCCTCTCTTAAATTACTGAGCTGAGCGGCTAATGTTGTTCCGTTACCTTCAGGTGCATCCCACTTGCCGCTAAACGTTCCTCCAACACCGCCTGCGGTTGGGAAGAACACCTGGTCGTTAGGATTGTTGTCGTTGAATGGAGCACCGAAAAATCCCCAAACTACTGGACCATTGACTCCCGGCGCAACACTTGGACCAGCATGTATATGCGCTGCCGTCAAGTTGTCGTTGGTATCGGCGGTCTGCGAACCCGTAACATCGATGTTGCTGATTGTTGCCGAGAAAGTCAGCGTCGTTTGTGCGTCGTTGAATTGGAAGCGCGCCGTTCCAAATGATGTCGGCCGAGCTGCACCACCAGTCGTGGTTGGAACCGTTGGCGGTACTTCCTGGCTATTCGTCAAGCTCACAGTAAAGAACCGAACTTGGGTGGGACTTAGACCAGCTGAAGCCAGCAAGTTGTCGACATACTGTTCGTTGGTCTGAGTACTCGGGTACTTCGCAACGAATTCAGGACGCGTTACAAATTCGTTGTAGTAAGCAACCTTATTGGCTTCAAGTATTGCATCAGCCCCTGGAGCTCCAAATACAAAGTCTTTTTGGAGCGCCTGTACATCTCTTTCGTAGTTTCCATACAGAATTGGCGCCGGCGAGCCAGAAGCATTTGCTCCAAACGCTGCGCGATGAGTTAGATAGGCGGCAAGTCCGGTCTGTTGAAACTCAAACGATTGGAAGAACGCACCGCTGACATTGATGCGCTTGTTCTCAATACACCCAGCGTTTGCACCGCACGAAGTGATTTCATTCGTCCAGAACGCCAGGCCCGGTCCATCAGGTTCACGATTCAGGAAATCGAGATAGTGTTGGCGAACAAAGAACGACGCGTCGTCGATCGGATTCGTCGAGGGTGCGCCAGAATCATTGTCCAGTATGGTTACGGTGGCAGCATTTGGTGACCCGAGACCCAGACCGGCACCCGTTGGATTGCTGAGGAAAAGATCAATCACTTCATTATTCTCATCAAAAGTGTCGGCCACGATAAGAATGCGGAAGGTCTTACTTGTCTCACCCGGAGCAAACTTAACGGTTCCCAACGCTATCTCGTAGTCGCTCTTTTGACTCGCATGGTCAGTCTCGGATTCATCAAAGGTTGAATAGTTAACGCTGGCACTGCCTGAAGCATCGCCGGCGCGAGTAATTGTTACATCGATATGCCCGGAATTCTCTCCAATGACAAAGTTATCAGTGGCGAACTGAACAAGCGAGGTTGCTGAAGCCGTAGTTGGTTTAAGCGAACCAATGAGTCCATGTTCCTCCTCACCGGGACCGGCAGCAAAGTACAGAGTGTTAACATCTCCGCCGGCGCCTCCATTGCCAAACGTAAGCGCCCAGAGTTCGTCTATTTCGATGCCGTTGCCGCTTTCATCTTGCAGCGTACCGAGAAAAGCCCCAGTCGTTGGATTGTAGGCGTGAATGCTGGGATTGCCTTCGCCGAAGTTACCTACCAGCAACGCCCCTCCGAAGATGCCGAAACTTGCGGGCGCTAGCGTTATGCCCCAGGGAGAATTCAGCGCTCCATTGTTGATGCCGAAAGTTAGATCTCGGACTCCGTTTGCATTAAAGCGACGAACGAACCCATTACCTACACCTTCCTCATCCCTGCCGCCCGCGCCAACCTTAGCGTAGGCGACATAGAGTGACCCGCCGATAGCCTGAATGTTGAATGGATGGTAAACATTTCCCATCGTATTTGGAATTGTTGGATCAGCAAATGGAAAACTGGCTGTCGGCTGTAGAGCAAAGCTCGTGTTAAAAACGTCGATGGTGCCATTCGCGAAGTCGGCAGCGTAGATGAAATTGGCGGAGCCGTTATTCGCATAAGCGAGACCGGTGTATACGTGGCCTGGATGACTCGCTGCAATAACAGCCGTCGTGGATCCTGCTGCCGGAGCATTCGGATCCCACCCAGTAATGTTCCCGGTTATGGAGGCGAAGAGAAAGTTCGCTCCACACGGCGCTGCAGCGCAGGCTCCTGGAAGAACAAACTCCGACGCTACAGGATTCGCGACGGTTCCGGTCGGAAGACCTCCAGGAATGGTGACGGTCTGGGGTGATGTGTTCAAAACGAATGGGTTACCCCCCACGTCCCCTCGAAATAACTGAGTTGTGCTGGTCCCATTATTCGCCACCCAAAACGGACTCGAGCCAGTCATTGAGATTCCCCATGGATTTACCAGTAAAGGATCGAGTACTGGTGCAAGGCCTGGGGAATCAGAAACGAGATTTGTTTGGCGATAGGCTGACCCGGGTGCAATTACGGGAATATTTGGCTCCTGTTTGTCCTGCGTGGTTTTTGCTTTTGCTTTGACCCGTGCAGTAGTAGGAATCATAGGCAACATTGAAAAGTACAGAAATGACGTCAACGTCAGACTGATAATCATTTTCAGTCGACGCGGTCGCAAACGGTCGTGAAGCATTGGACTCTCTCCTTGCAGACGATAGATGGGTTTGGGCACTTCAAGGCTATACATGTCGCGATCGACATCTCTAAAACCTTAACTATGGGATGAGATCGTTGGGGGAACTGAGTTTTAACCGAACTTGAACTCGCCAAAAGGCGGAGCTGCTGAGTCGCTACCAAAATTGAACTGAAGGAAACGCCGCCAACTCTATGCCCTCTAATAGTTTGGTGTCAAGATTTTAGAGCGAACTATGACACTGGAAATCCAAAGCATGTCATGCTGTCGCGGCGCTGAGATGTTAGGTCAAGGCGCCAAGTTATTCTGCATGGGCCGTGCTTCGTTTGACGGTCGCCTGTTGTTGTGCTGCTACTTTTAGATCCTCTTGAACCATTTCTCGTATGAGATCCTTAAAACTATAAGTGGGTTCCCAACCCAATGCTGCCTTGGCTTTTGAAGCGTCGCCTACGAGGAGATCAACCTCCGCAGGTCTGTAATACTTCTCATCGACCTTCACGTAATCACGGTAATCTAGATCCACTTCTGCGAAAGCGAGCTCACATAGTTCTCGCACGCTATGAGTCTCACCAGTGGCAATTACGTAATCGTCCGGGCGATCTTGCTGCAACATCATGTGCATTGCTCGGACGTAATCGACTGCGTGCCCCCAATCGCGCTTGGCTTCGAGATTGCCAATCCGTAGTTCGCTTGCGAGTCCGAGTTTAATGCGTGCAACTCCGCTCGTGGTTTTTCGACTCACAAATTCAAAACCGCGCCGAGGACTTTCATGATTGAAGAGAATCCCACTTACGCCGAACAGTCCATAAGCTTCTCGGTAGTTTCGGGTGAGATGAAAGCCTGCGACTTTACTGATTCCGTAAGGACTGCGCGGTTGTAAACGGGTTGTCTCTTTCTGGGGTACTTCATTTACGTTGCCGAACATTTCACTCGAACCGGCAAAGTAGAACCGGCATTGTGGTCTTAACTCTCTCAGCGCTGCCAGAACGTAGTGAGTGCCGTTGATGTTTGTGTTCATGGTGGAGAAGCCATCGGCGAAGCTTTCGGCAACAAAGCTTTGAGCGGCGAGGTGATAGCACTCGTCAAACTCGTG
>JBKPQV010000519.1:0-10160 GCA_046734235.1 Acidobacteriota bacterium | reverse complement strand
GAAATTCCTCACAGGTGAAGTTGCTTCACACCAAAACCGTGTAAAACGGTTCATTCAGGAAGCAAAGGCCGCTTCAGCACTCAATCATCCCAACATTCTTACTGTCTACGAAATCGGGCGGACGGACGACTCGACTTTTATCGCTACAGAATTTGTTGTAGGTCACACGCTGCGACAACAGATACGCATCGGCCTCCGTCTTGTCGAAGCCCTGGAGATAGGGATACAGATCGCTTCTGCCCTCGTTGCCGCCCACGCCGCCGGAATTGTTCATCGTGACATTAAGCCAGAAAACATCATGGTGCGCTCGGATGGTCTCGTGAAGGTGCTCGACTTCGGCTTGGCAAAGCTGATTGACATTCAAGACTCTTCGTTAGTCGGCCCCGAGGTATCGACAATCGCATTCTTGAACACCGAACCCGGCGCTGTGCTTGGAACTGTGGCCTACATGTCACCTGAACAAGCAACCGGGCGTGAAGTTGACTCGCGCTCTGACATTTGGAGTCTAGGTGTTGTCCTTTATGAGATGGTCGCCGCCAGAGTCCCCTTCACCGGGGTATCGAAGAGTCACATCATCGTTGCAATTTCTGATCATGAGCCACCTCCGTTACGAGAATTCGCTCCTGAGGTACCTGAAGCACTGGAATGGATTATCTCGGAAGCACTAGCGAAAGATCGTGATGAGCGTTGTCAAACTGCGAAAGAAATGCTCGGCAAGTTGCGTCGTATCAAACAGCGAGTCGAGACAGGGATGTCACAAGGGTCTTTGTCAGATTTCACTGCTTCCGCTGGACCACAAGTCTCTCGAATCTCAACGACCAGTCTCACGACCTCCCAACCTCCTGGTCCAGCGACGTTGGAAGAGAGAGCAAGAACGAATTCAGGAACAACCGGCGATACACAAGCTCTCTCCAGCATTGATTTCGTCACCACAAAAGTAAGCAGTCACAAAACCGTCTCAATTGCACTCGTATTGTTTGTGCTGCTGGTAATGAGTGCGGCGGGTTATGGACTCTACAAATTTTTCAACCAGCCTAAAGTGTTCGGTCCTATAAGGATGACAGCACTAACAACTGGCGGAAAAATCAACGACGAGGACATAAATGGTCAAGTGTCAGTTTCACCAGATGGCAAGTACGTAGTGTGTGGTGCAAACGACGCGAAGCAACAGGCGAGTCTCTGGCTCAGACAGGTATCGACGAATAGCCTGGTTCGCATTGTTCCCCCGGAGAATGGAGCCTACCTTGCCACGACTTTCTCACCAGACGGCGAATTGATTTTTTACGTGGCTACACTGGAAAGAAACAAGTTCGTGTCCGCGCTCTATCGCGTTCCCGTTCTCGGAGGAAGTCCTACAAAAGTATTGGATCGCGTTTCAAGTGCGATCGGCTTTTCACGTGACGGGTCACAATTCGCTTTCGTTCGCAAGAATCAGGACGACATGGAATTGATGATTGCGAATACCGATGGCAGCGGCCAACCTCGAGCGATTGCCGTACGAAAGCAGCCCGATCGTTTTTCAACATCTGGACCAGCCTGGTCGCCAGACGGCAAGCGAATCGCTTGTGGGATTTTCAATGCAGCTGGATCCGGTTTTTCGACTGTTGTCGAAGTTCCAGTTGAAGGTGGTCAGCCACGTCAGATCGGATCCGAGAAGTGGGGCAGCGTCGGAAGAGTGATTTGGCTTGCAGATGGAAGCGGATTGATCATGGCTGCTCAACCAGAGTCGTCATCGATCGGCACTCAGATTTGGCATTTACCGTATCCTGATGGTCAGGTGCGACGCATAACAACCGATCTGAATGCGTACGGAGAGGTCAGCCTCGGATTAACATCCGATTCGGCCACTATCGCAACCATCCAACAGATAACCAGAAGTGGTATTTGGATGACCACGCCTAATGAAGATGAAAGTCGAGCACGTGAAATAGTTAAAACCAACCTTCCAGAATCAGTCGCATTTGCGCCTGATGGAAAACTGGTTTACTCAATTCGAACGGGAGAGAACTGGGACATTTGGATATGCAATTCCGACGGCTCAGGCAACCACCAGCTCACGGCTGATTCGTTCATCGATCAACAGCCTGCCGTTTCTGGTGACGGCCGATACATAGTTTTCCAATCCAATAGGTCTGGAAGTCGGAACATCTGGCGAATGGAAGTCGACGGAACGAATCTTAAGCAGCTAACGGAAGGCAATGCAGTTGACGCGGCACCGGCTTGTTCTCCCGATGGACGTTTTGTCGTTTTCCAGTCGATGCGTTCGGGATCTTGGACCATTTGGAAAGTCGGGATCGATGGCGGATCTCCAGTCCAGCTAACAAACCAGGCTTCCGAGTTGCCGTCAATCTCACCTGACGGAAAATTCATCGCGTATTTTTATTCGGACGAACACGCAAACAATCAATCGAGGCTTTCAATTATTTCTTTCGAAAATGGCGCCCCCGTCAAGATCTTAAACCTTCCCAGCTTCGTGCAGCCCATCGCTTTCCCTTGGATGCCCGATGGGAGATCCATCGCCTACCCGAACAATGCTTCGGGCGTGCTAAATATTTGGAGTCAACCAATAGATGGAAGCTCGCCTGTTCAGTTAA
Organism: Acidobacteriota bacterium; assembly: GCA_046734235.1. Lineage (GTDB taxonomy): Bacteria > Acidobacteriota > Blastocatellia > Pyrinomonadales > Pyrinomonadaceae > PSRF01. The sequence continues at coordinate 7,566 of JBKPQV010000519.1, read as the reverse complement.
CCAATTTCAAATCAGACTTTTTGAATAGCTTCGCGATCTCGCGCGACGGTAAAATTGCAGCTTACCGTTTTTCCGCAACTAGAGAGATTGTCTTAATCAAAGACTTCAGGTGATAGGAGACCCCCCTATGAGTCAAAAAGAATGGACCATAATGATCTACATGGCTGGAGACAATAACCTTTCAGTAGACATGGCTTATGCTCTCGAGCAGATAAAAGGAGTTGCCCGGGAAGGTTCCGAGAGTCCTAACCTTTTCGTCTACTACGACGGTAATTCACCTTCTATTCCCACACTCTATTGTGATTTCTCCGAACCGGGTAAGGCTCGTTACGTTCGGTCATACAAGGTGCCCAATAAGCTCATACCCGTGTCCAAGAAGGAGAATGAAAACGCTGCCGACACCCGCTCGATCCTCAATTTTGTCGATTGGTGTCTCAATGAAGTACCAGTTGAAACCAGTGGTGAGATTTCATATGGCCGCCGCGCCAGGAAGTACGCGCTGATCTTCTCGGGTCACTCATTGGGCTTTCAAGACATCGGACTCTTCAAAGATGAAACTTCGGGAAAGTCGCTGAAGATGAAAGATTTTTATGACACGCTGAAAACAATGACTGGCACTAAGGACCAGCTAACAAAAAATGGCCGGACTCTTGGCTCGCACGGTGAAGATCGAGAAATTCAAACGAAGGTATTGCTTGGTCAAGAGCTCGACATCCTGGGATTTGATAGCTGTGTTATGGGCATGCTTGAAGTTGGCTATCAATTCGGTGGGATGGCGAAGACCATGATCGCATCAGAGGGTAGTGTTCCAAGTGCCGGATGGACGTATGCGAAATTACTTGGTTCCCTGGCCCGGGAGGATCATCGCGACGTTGACACTAAGACAGTGGCGGAGCGTTTCGTGCGAGACTTCGTACAAAGCCAGGATGCCTACACAGTTGGCGGAGTGTCGGTGGATATGGCGGCCTGGGACTTGTGCAAGTTTCCAAAGCTTGCTGATGCGTTCAACGACCTGGCCGAGTCGCTGCTTGCTTGTTTTGAAGAGGAAGGAAGTCGAATTTATCGGCAAATGGATCGGGTGATTCTTCAGGTGCATTGGAAGTGCCAGTCGTACATGTTTGACCAGAATGTCGATCTCGGTGATTTCTGTGAACTACTTTCTCAGGAATGCGGCAGAGTAATTGAGGAATTAGAGTCCGGCGACGATCTCAAGCTTTTGCACCAGTTGCAGAAAAGATGCGAAAAGGTCTTGGCTGAACTAAAGGAAGCCGTGATTCTCAGTGGCTTCAGTGGAGGAACCTATCAGTACTCAAACGGTGTCTCAGTCTTTTTTCCGTGGTCACGCGAGGGCTACGCGGTATCCCAGAAAAACTATGAAAGTCTATGGTTTGCTAAGGATGTTAAGCGACAGCGCCTTTCCTGGACCGACTTCTTAAAGAAATATCTTTACGAAGTTAGCCTGCGCAAAGTTGAGACGAATGAAATCGCTACTGCAACAAATGGCAAATATCGATATCCGTCGGGCGTAAAATTCGACGAAGAGTTTGGCGCGATGCACTCCGCTCTCGCCTTTGCGGCCGCCGCACACGGGAGTACGAAGATCGCTGGTCAGGAAGGTACGAAGATCGCCGGGCAAGAAGGCACGAAGATCGCTGGTCAGGAAGGTACGAAGATCGCTGGACAGGAAGGTACGAAGATCGCTGGTCAGGAAGGTACCAAGATCGCTGGACAGGAAGGTACCAAGATCGCTGGACAGGAAGGTACCAAGATCGCTGGACAGGAAGGTACCAAGATCGCTGGTCAGGAAGGTACGAAGATCGCTGGACAAGAAGGTACGAAGATCGCCGGTCAGGAAGGTACGAAGATCGCCGGTCAGGAAGGTACGAAGATCGCTGGACAGGAAGGTACCAAGATCGCTGGACAAGAAGGCACGAAGTTAGCGGGCGGGGGCTCAAGCGCTTTCTTCAACAGTTTGAGGTTGTTTAAGAATGTCGAGAGTCGCTGGGATATTTCTGGTTTCACCAAACAACCAGACGGACAAACTTCTGACGAGTAAAATTTGTAATCGCTCGATCAAATTAGAATGAACGCTGAACCAACCAATCAGTCGCCACAGGAAAAAATTGATCAAAGAATGCGTACGCTGCGCATTCTTTGGAGTGCATTGCTAATCGGTCTCGTGCAGTTTTACGTGCTCACAATCTTCGTGACGCCAGCCGAGCAACCCAAACCCAATAACGCGCTCTCGCTCATCCTGCTTGTGCTCGCGTTATCAACCACTCTTATTTCCCATCTGGTAAAAAGCAAACTCTTAAACAGAGCCACTGAATTGCAACAAGTACCGCTAGTACAACAAGGGTATATAGTCGCATGGGCAATCAACGAGGCCGGTGCGCTGCTTGGCCTTTTCGATTTTTTCGCTACCGGCAATCGCTTCTACTTCCTTCCAATGCTCGTCGCAGCTTGCAACATGTTGCTTCACTTCCCACGACGACAACATCTCGAGAACGTTACGTTTAAGAGCTTCTAACTACAAAGAGTCACGTACGAATGAGTCAGTCTCAACGCGAAGCCAAAATCCCCCACACGGCAGTGTGGGGATCGTTCAAGTCCTTTCTACCAAGAGCGGTCACCGATGACGATGAGAATCCCCCAAACGGCAGTTTGGGGATAGTTCAAGTACACACTATTTATTCACGCGATTGTCAGCCCTTAAATTGAGATGCAAATGAATAGGTCGGACTTGAACGATCCCCACACTGCCGTGTGGGGGATTTGCAAACCTTACCGCTGACGCATCTTTATAGAAAGGACTTGAATGATCCCACACTGCCGTGTGGGGGATTTGCGACTCTTACTACCAACATACTCACAGATGTTTGATCGACGGTACCGTCTAAGTGATTTGAATCGGTGCTGCGACGTAGACCATCTTGAACTTCCCGAAATTCTTCGGAACTTTTCACCTCTCAAATTCGTGTAAATGACCGGAATTCAATTCTGGTCAACAGTCATTTAGTCGAAAATGGCCGCAATTGCACCTAAAGAACTAGTAAAAGACGCCATTCTGGATGCAACCGACCGTCTCCTTGCCCGGTTTGGGTACCGAAAAATGACGGTCGAAGACATCGCAGCGGAAGCAGGTATCGGCAAGGGCACGATCTATCTACACTTCAATAGCAAAGAAGAAGTCGTGCTCTCTCACATCGATCGGATTGTCGACAGGCTCAATGATCGTCTTCGAGAGATTGCGGTGTCGGATGTCGCGACGGAGGAACGTCTACGTCAGATGCTTCTGACGCGTGTGTTGTTTCGGTTCGACAGCATCCAGCACTACACCCAAAGTCTCAACGATCTTCTCGCTGCGTTGCGGCCTGGATTGCTTAAACGCCGGGCGCAATATTTCGATGCTGAGGCGCAGATTTTTGCTGAGGTTCTCACTGCGGGCAGAAGATCAGGCGAATTAAGTTTCAACGATGAATACACCACGGCGCATGCGCTCTTGCAGGCGACAAATGGCTTGTTGCCCTACAGTCTAAGCACGACCGAGTTAGGCGAACGTAAAGAAGTTGAGCAACGAACCGCCGACGTCGCCAACCTGATGCTGAGCGGCTTGCTCAGTCGCAAATGATTCCGACAATGAAATCAATAAGGAGAAAGTTCAATGTTTGGCTTAACAACCTCCAAGTCTTTTTTCCGCATCGTGATTCTTTGGTTATTCACACTATCCGTCGTCGTCACAAGCTTCGCACAACAGGAACAACCTGATCTCACCATCGACGCCGCCACGCGAACACAGGTGATCGATGGCATTCTGAAACGGCTGAATGACTCTTACGTCTTTCCAGAAGTCGCGAAGAAGATGGAACAGTCGATTCGTGAACGCGTTGCAAAGAAGGAATACGACGAGATCAGCAGCGCCAAACAATTCGCGACTAAGCTTACAGACGATCTCCAGGCCGTTAGCCACGACAAGCATCTTCGCGTGCGTTATTCCGATTCCGTTATTCCGGAGCGTGGTCCAAGACGTGAGCCAAGTGCGGCGGAACGCGACCAAACGCGGCGCGATCTCAACTGGTTGAATCACGGCTTCGGAAAGGTTGAGCGCCTGCGTGGAAATATTGGTTACCTTGAGTTCGTAAACTTCATGGATGAAGAACTCGGTGCAGATACGGTTGCCGCAGCAATGAATTTTATCAACGGCACTGACGCGCTAATCATCGATATGAGAAACAACGGTGGTGGCAATCCAGCGATGGTGGCGTTGGTTTGTTCTTACCTTTTCGGACCTGAACCGGTGCACCTAAATGACCTCTACTGGCGAGAAGGTAATCGCACGGATGAGTTTTGGACCAAAAAAGAGGTCGCAGGTAAGCGTTATTTGAACAAAGACGTGTATGTACTAACCAGTAAGCGGACGTTTTCCGGCGCGGAAGAATTCAGCTACAACCTGAAAAACCTAAAACGGGCCACAGTTATTGGAGAGACAACCGGTGGCGGTGCACATCCTGGCGGCGGCTTCCGCGTTAGCGAACACTTCGGAATGTTTGTGCCAACCGGACGGGCAATCAGTCCGATTACAAAAACCAATTGGGAAGGGACGGGCGTGACACCGGATATTAGTGTTCCGGCAGATCAAGCACTCGTAGTGGCACGCTTGATGGCGCTCAAGAAATCGTTGACTGCCTTGCCCAATCCTGACTTCAAAGCGGGGGTAGAGGACGAAATTCAGAAGCTTGAAAAAGAATTGGCGGCGTTGAAAGCAAAGAGCTAATTCAATTAATCGCAATAGGCATAGAGGCAGAAAAATCAAGTCCTTTCTACTTCGGGCACTAAGCAAAGACGAGTGTATCCCCCACACGGCAGTGTGGGGATGGTTCAAGTCCTTTCTACTTACAGCGCGCAGCAAAGACGAGTAAATCCCCCACACGGCAGTGTGGGGATGGTTCAAGTCCTTTCTATATGCAGCACTGAGCAAAGACGAGTAAATCCCCCACACGGCAGTGTGGGGATGGTTCAAGTCCTTTCTACAAAGATGCGTCAGCAGTAAAAGTTGCGAATCCCCCACACGGCAGTGTGGGGGATTCGAAGCCGCTTTACGGTTCGAGTATTCCCTTCCCTGTACGCACCGGTATTCCAAACGATCGGATATCGTCCTTCTGCTTCTGCTGGAGCGATTGGTCGAGTTGCTTTGTGTTGCTGCTTAAAACTCGAGCCATCTTGAAGAAAACATCTGTTTGATCGAAATAACCTAAGAACAATAAAGCACCGGTTCCTTCCGCGGTAATCGGTACAGATGATCCAGTGTGATTGCCTGTGCGATAGCCAACCGCAATCTTGAAACGATTCAGGTTCTCCGGATACCGATCGCCATTCGCGTCTGCATAATCCGGAAAGCCCGACGACTCACCCGGATTCGATCCGCCGGCAGCTGCTGGAGGCGGTGCCGCAGTAGCCGGGTAAGGCGTATTACTTCTAACGTTCTGAATCGCGCTCGCATTGGCTGTATCCACGGCACCGATAATCACCATCGATTGATCATGATCAGCAGTCACGAGCAGCAGTGTCTCTTGACTCTCTCGCAAAAAACTGCGACCAACACCGACGGCTTTGTCAAACTCAATCGTGTCCCAAATCTGACCATTAGCATGATTCGGATGCGACTGCTTGTCGATGGAAGCCCCCTCGACCATTAAAATAAATGGACCACCACCTTTTGCCAGCGTTGCCACTGCTTTGCTAGTCATCTCGTCAAGAAAAGGTTGATCTGTAAACCCTCCGAAGTTTGGATTAGGTTCACCCGCCGGTCGTTGGAGTCCAAGCTTGTCGTAGGCGACATCCATGTTTCCCGTGCGGAACAAACCAAGCAGCCGAGCCGGCGCTGAATTACCTCCAGGCAACGCGTTCAGCTGTGTCCGGTTTTGGACGTAGGTGAAGCCCTGTGCTTGAAGTTCGGTCACGAGATTCCGAGTGTCACCACTGTTTGCAATCGTGCGTGTATCGAATCTCTCTTTAGCACCACCCATAATCACGTCGAACGTTGGACCGTTGGTAAACACCCCATCGACATACTGTCGGGCGATGTCGTTCTGTAGAGCCCGTGCGAGAGTGTGACCGCCTTCAGCAGCTGGGGTTGCATCCGTCACTTCTGATGTTGTCACTACGCCGGTCTTGTATCCATAAAGCCGCTTCAGATATTCCCATAACGTCTCGACACGCGGGTTATCCAGGGCGAACTGTTTCGTCGCCTGTTGTGTCGTGGTGTTAGCCCCGTTGTATTTGAAGTCGTTGTTATCTGGAAAAACATTGAGCGTGCCATTGATCGTTTTGTTTCCAGTTGTCCAAGCCGTACCAGTGTTAGCAGAATCAGGCGTGATATTGTCGAGGGCATAAGTCATCACCATTCCAGTTACGGGCATTTGATCCATCTGTTGCAATTCGTCGAAGAAACCTTCGCGGAAGCGATGATCTGTGCTTTGCGCCACAATGCGTGCGGCATCGCGATAAGCGGTACCCATCGCATCCCCGATAAAGAGAATGATGTTCTTGTTTCCCTGAAGTCTGAATTCCTGCACCCCGATCTGAGTCGAGACCTCATATGTATTGCCGTGATCCGTGATAATGGCCTTAAGAGTTCGTAAGCCATCTCGACCAAAACTCAACTTGCGCCATGTCCAGGCCTTGTCCAGGCTGGCGGCGTTATTGTCATTGCTTGTAGAAACTTCAGGCGCTCCGACGCCCTGCAGACCGTCGTGTTTATCACCGCTGACAACGAGTTCGATCTCAGCATCCAGACTGGATATACCCGTCACCTCCACGCGCAGATCAAACAATTGGCCTGACAAAACTCGGAATCTTTCCGGCAAAACGATCTTTACCGATTGTGCCTGTATGACCATTGGCAGAAGCAGTGTTAGTAATCCGGCACACGCTAATGCTGGGGCTAGTGAAACTGAACGTCGATGCATTCATTTCTCCTTTGGTAGGTAAATAGTTGATAACTGCAACCACACTTCACCGTATTCGCAACGAGGTCGTAGCGAAAAGTTTTTGCTTAATGTCGGGATTTGATCGCGAAGGCTGAGACTAGGTGGTCGGGGTTACGAGAGACTAAATCGGTAGTTAAATGTTTGTTTCTTTTTTAGTGAGTTGAGAGTTCCATGCGGTCCAAGTCAGATTGCGCTCAGACTTGCGTTATGGCTTGTACAAATTTGCTTCTCGCTCATTCAAATCTGTGCAATCTGCGTAGCAACCAACAACTTCTTGTTTTTTTAGCAACGTTTGTTGAGACAAGGTTGGATGAAGTCTGTACCACCTCGCGGTAGCGGGTGGGCCAACTGCGCCATTGGAGATGTAGGCCCGTCTTTCACCTCGAGTGAATGCTCTGGCCCACCCGCTACCGCGAGGTGGTACTGACTTCATCCAATGCTCTGGCCCACCCGCTACCGCGAGGTGGTACTGACTTCATCCAATGCTCTGGCCCACCAGCTACCGCGAGGTGGTACTGACTTCATCCAATGCTCTGGCCCACCCGCTACCGCGAGGTGGTACTGACTTCATCCAATG
>JBKPQV010000518.1:0-11554 GCA_046734235.1 Acidobacteriota bacterium | reverse complement strand
GTGTCCCACTTACTGGACACGGGCGCGGGTCAACCTGTCTACATCGGCGCAATTCAGGATGTGACCGAAAGCAAGGTCGCCGAGCAGGAGTTGACCAGAGCTCGCGCCGACCTCGCCCACATGTCACGGGTTACGACATTGAGTGCGTTGACCGCTTCGATCTCTCACGAAATCAACCAACCAATTTCTGCTGTCATCACCAGTGCAGGCGCGTGTCTGCGATGGTTGAACCGCGAACAACCAGAAGTGCAGAGGGCACGCGACGCGGCAACGCGAATTGAGGAAGATGGAAAGCGGGCCGCGGAGATTATTACAAACTTGAGATCTTTTTACAGGAAGGACGTCACGCCTAATCGGGAGATGGTCCTGGTTAACGACATTGTTCGCGAGATGTTGGTGTTGTTGCGTAGTGAAGCAGAGCGCCACTCAGTGATAATGCGTACTAATGTAGCGGCTGATCTACCTCCGGTGTGCGCTGACCGCGTTCAGTTGCGACAGGTGTTGATGAACTTAATGCTGAATGGGATGGAAGCCATGAGTGAGCGCGAAGGCGAACTGACGATCAGCGCAAGGCAGAACGGCGATGATGTGATGGTTTCAGTGAGCGACACTGGAGTCGGAATACCTACCGATAAAGTTGACCAAATCTTTAATGAGTTCTTTACGACGAAGGCCGAAGGAACAGGTATGGGCCTGGCAATCAGTCGCACGATCATCGAGTCGCACGGCGGTCGACTGTGGGCTGCAGCGAATCCAAGCGGCGGAGCTAGTTTTCATTTCACTTTATCAACTCAATCGGAGGGAGCCAGGTGACCGTCGAAGAGAATTCCACCGTTTTCATTGTCGACGATGACCCGAGTGTACGTCTGTCGATCCAGGATCTTTTGTCTTCGGTTTCATTGAGGTCTGAGGCGTTCGCAACTCCACAAGAGTTTCTTAATAGGAAACGTTCCGATTGTTCCGCTTGTCTGGTTCTTGACGTGAGACTACCTGGCATGAGCGGTTTGGACTTTCAACGTGAGCTAGGAGAATCTGGAATAGACATTCCTATTATCTTCATCACCGGTCACGGAGATGTTCCGATGTCGGTTCAGGCAATGAAATCCGGTGCGGTTGAATTTCTGATGAAGCCTTTCCGCCCCCAGGAACTCCTCGATGCGATTCAGCAGGCACTCGATCGTGATAGAGAATTGCGACAGGAGCGAAAGGAGATGGCGGCGTTACAGGAATGTTACGAATCGCTCACACCGCGTGAACGCGAAGTGATGGAGTTAGTCGTTGCCGGTCTACTTAATAAACAAATCGCCTTGCAGCTCGGTACTGCCGAACACACGGTGAAAATTCATCGAGGCCACGTTATGCAAAAAATGCAGGCGGAATCTCTCGTTGCTCTGGTCAGAATGGCAGATATGTTGAAGTCGAACTAGGTATTTGAATCTCCATTTGACGATGAAGATCACAGCTGATGAATCACACGATCGAGCTTTACACAAAAAGTCAGATACCACCTGCTTCAGCAGCGTGGAGCCTCAGTTTCGCGCTAGATGTGGCGGTTCCAAGTGACTGTTAGATACCACCTGCTTCAGCAGCGTGGAGCCTCAGTTTCGCGCTAGATGTAGCGGCTTCTTAGTGACTGTTAGATACCAGCTGCTTCAGCAGCGTGGAGTCTCAATTTTTCGCTACTGAACTGCTTTTCACTAGGTCTTTAGCGGGAAGTTGAAACTCCACACTGCTGAAGCAGGTGGTATCTTGGGCGTTTTTGGGCGCGGTTCTAGCGAGAAGTTGAAACTCCACGCTGCTGAAGCAGGTGGTATCTCCTCGTGATTCAGCGCCACCAATTAGCGCAATTGAATACTCTTGAAGCAGGGTCCCGACTTCTTGTGCAACGCCCCAGAGTCTAAGATCTCCCTCGAAAGGGTTAGCAACTGCTTCCTCAAACCAGTGAGTAACCAAAGTACTATTCCCTGAAACCAAGGTGTAATGGTTTTCCTCAGCGCGAAAGCGCAGACTTTCCTTGTGACCAACAACACTAGTTCAGAATTAGTTGCAATTGTTGATGACGATCAATCGGTTCTGAACGCGCTTAGGGATCTAATGGAATCGGCCGAGCTTTCGGCTAGTTGCTTCTTTTCTGCTGAAGAGTTTCTTGAGTCAGATCATCGGAGCCAAACGGCTTGCTTGATCGCGGATGTCGGTATGACGGGAATGTCCGGTCTCGAGCTGCAGTCTCAGCTCAACGCCGAAGGATCTCGGATTCCAATCATTTTCATCACAGCACGCGGTGACGGAAGAACTCAAATGGAGGCGATGGCGGCAGGAGCAGTGGCGTTTCTCTCAAAACCTTTTGATGACGACGTGTTGCTGGAGAAGGTCCGACAAGCGCTGAGGCGCTGAATCAAAATACAAACCCTCAGTTAAGGAGTTGGCGATGAATTCGAATGTCCTGGCTTTCGTTGACGCCCGCGAAGCATCACATATCGCACCAAATCTTAAAGCCTACAGCCATGAGGATTCGGCAACTTTTACCGGAATCATCGGCCAGAGTTCAGCGCTGCGAGACGTATTACAACTCGTCGAGATGGTGGCGGAGACCGATGCTACGGTGTTGTTGCTGGGTGAGACCGGAACGGGAAAAGAACTGTTTGCGCGCGCGATCCATGAACGTAGTCAAAGACAGAAGCAGTCTTTCGTCACTTTGAACTGCGCGGCGATTCCAAATTCGTTATTCGAGAGCGAACTTTTCGGGCACGAGCGGGGAGCTTTCACCGGTGCGAATATTCAGAGATCCGGCCGGCTTGAGTTAGCGGACCGCGGGACCTTGTTTCTCGACGAAATTGGCGATATGCCTCTCGAGGTACAACCGAAGCTTCTGAGAACTCTGCAAGAACAAACATATGAACGTTTAGGCAGTGCTCGCACAAGGAATGTGGATGTGAGGTTGGTGGCAGCGACGAATTGCGATCTGGAACAGATGATCGAAGAGAAAAAGTTTCGTAACGATTTGTACTACCGTTTGAATGTCTTCCCAATTCGCATTCCACCCTTACGTGAGCGTCGCGAGGACATTCCATTGTTGGTCCGACACTTCACTCAGAAATACGCACGCCAAATGAACAAGCGGATCGACACGATTGCCGATTCGACAATTGAAAAGCTACAACGGTGGGCGTGGCCTGGGAACGTAAGAGAGTTGGAAAATTTGATCGAACGATCAGTAATTCTAAGTTCCAACAGCACGCTAACAGTTACCTTGCCCGAGAAGATGAACACGGCAATCGACGCCGCAGCAGTTGTAGGTACGCTCGACGAACAAAAGAAGATCGTTCAAATTCTGCTGGAAACAAAGGGACGCATCGGTGGTCCAAATGGTGCGGCCCTTCGGTTGGGTGTAAAACGCAGCACCCTGTTAGATCGGATGAAGAGACTTGGCATCGATGTGCGTCAACTTCGCAATAGTTACGCGCACGATAGGCAAGTTTCCTATCCATAATGATTTTCTCTCAACCTGAGAAAACAATTGAATAATCACGAAGGGATGGATTAATGAAATGAGTTCCAGCAACTCAATTCGAATCTTATCGGTGGATGATCATCCAATGTTGCGACAAGGCCTCGCTGCTGTGCTCAGCCAAGAAACGGACATGGCCCTGGTGGCAGAAGCGAGCAATGGGAGAGAAGCGATTGAGCAGTATCGACAACATTGTCCAGACGTCACCATTATGGATTTGCAAATGCCAGTAATGAACGGAGTGGATGCCATACTGGCCATCCGCCAGGAGTTCCCTGATGCCAGAATCATCGTGCTGTCGACATATGCCGGTGATGCACGAGCAGTTCGTGCCTTACAGGCTGGAGCTTCAGGTTATATGCTCAAGAATATGGTGCGGAAGGAATTGGTGGATGCGATTCGAAGTGTGCAGGCCGGCAAGAAAAGAGTTCCCGCTGAGATAGCGGTTGAGATAGCAGAACACCAGTCTGAGGATCAGTTGAGTGAACGCGAAATCGACGTTTTAAAAGAAGTGGCAGATGGTAATGCAAACAAACTTGTGGCCCAACACTTAAATGTTTCTCAGGACACAGTGAAGGCGCACGTGAGCAACATTCTCTCCAAACTCTCGGCTAACGATCGCACCCACGCCGTCACTATTGCCTTGAAGCGAGGCATCATCGGGCTTATGGTCTCGCGCGAAGGCAGTTGAGGTCTTCCCTCATCCTCACAGTGTCGGGTCATTCCGTTAACAAGGGTCACCCTGTCCCGTCACTTCCGACACAATCTTTCTTGTAGAACTCCAAATACCTCGCATATTCAATCAAAATCGCACCCACCCTCTTTGGTATATGCATTGCTCTGACTCCGATCGATGAAATCATTGCGGCCAACCCTAAATAAGCTTGTCTGGATTTTAGCTGCCGTACTCTCTGTGGTTTTCGCGGTGCACGCTCAACAAACCGATGACGTGCAGAAGCAAATACAACAGCTGAGGCAACAGTACGAACAGACAACCCGTGAGTTACAAGAAAGAATAGCCGTGCTGGAACAGCAGCTAAAAAAGGAGGCGGCAACCACGGAGGATCCACCAAAAAAAGTAGCAGGGTCTGAAATTGGGCTAGCTGTTCAAGAGGCCGCAAAAGTTGCTTTGGGACAATCAAAAGAGAACCAATCGCTTCAGGGACAGGTACCAGCTGCGCCTACGTATGATCAATTGAGGGATTCAGACACAAGAATCAAGAAGCTTGAAGAGCAGTCGAAAACTTTCGAATTCCACGGTTATCTACGTTCCGGTTATGGACTCAACAGCCGCGGTGGTCAGCAGGTCGCGTTTCAAGCGCCAGGCGCTGATGCCAAGTACCGTTTGGGAAACGAGGCCGAAACCTATGCCGAGCTGATTTTTGTAAACAACTGGGTTAACCCGGAACATGATCGTGATAAGGCCTGGATAAAAACACAGGTAATGATTGAGGCAAACACCTCGAACTCCGCGAGCTATGCAAATTTTCCTGACGGCATAGGCAATGATCAATTCCGCTTCCGTGAAGCCTTCGTCCAAGCTGGCAACGTGTTTGCCAGCCAACCGACCGCCAAGTTTTGGGCTGGAGAACGTTACTACCGCCGATATCAAGCGCACATCAATGATTTCTACGTCTTGGACATGAGCGGTTACGGCGGGGGCGTTGAGGATTTGGATGTGAAGGTTGGCAAGTTGGCTGTGGCATTCCTGGCTGGGGCGCGTCCTGACGTGACCACTGAAAATGGTAATTACGCGAAGAGCAACATCGATGTGCGACTCTACGACGTGAAGGCACCAGGCGGAAAGGTATCCGGGTGGTTTAATTTCGCGAACGCCAAAGGTGGAACGACGCCAAATGGAACGGTGATTCCTTCAAGTCGCGGATACGCATTCGGCATAGCTCACCAGCGTTTGGAATGGAAAGGTGGCTACAACTGGTTTTCGATCGGATACGGAACGGGAGCCGCTAGCAACTTCAGCACATCGATCGATGACCCAACTCCGTTTCTTAACGACAGAAAGAAATTGCGAATCGTAGAACACCTGCTGCTTCAAACAAACGACAACTTTGCCATCCAACCGGTTTTTGTCTATCAGAGAACACAAAGCGGTAATACGCGGGAAGGCTGGGGCCAGTGGCTTTCGTTCGGCGCCAGGCCGCAGTACTTCTTTACAGATCATCTCTCGGTGGCATTTGAGGCCGGACTCGATCGTACCAGCAGTGGAAATGGTCAATATGAGGGCTGGCTCCGCAAATTCACGATCGCCCCGCAAATCGGAGCAGGCCGCCGATTTTTTAGCCGACCTGTACTTCGTCTCTTTGTGACTTATGCAAGCTGGTCTAACGGCCTCCGAGGCTTCGTCGGCGGAATTCCGTTTCACGATAAGACAAGTGGGTTCACGTTCGGTGTGCAGACCGAAACGTGGTGGTAGCACAAGAGTTTTGGCGAATGACGATTCGATCGATGGATTTGATTATAGGGATGGAGAGAAAACAAATGGCGACAAGAGAGATGGTAGATCATTCTGACCGCATCCAGACCATGGTCGGTTCATCGACCAGCGAGAGTTACATCCGCCCTCTGGCCATTCTAACCACGCTGTTCTTCCTCTGGGGCTTTCTCACGAGTTTGAACGACATTCTGGTTCCACATCTGAAGTCAATTTCGGACTTCGATTATACGAAGGTCATGCTGGTCCAGTTTGCTTTCTTCTCGGCATATTTCCTTTTTTCGGTGCCGTGGTCGATGGTCGTCAACAAGATTGGGTATCAAAAGACTATGGTCGTTGGTTTAGTAAGCATGAGCCTGGGGGCTTTTCTTTTCGTGCCCGCTGCATCTATTCCGTCTTTCCCACTGTTATTGACCGGGCTAATGATACTTGCTGCCGGCATTACAGGTCTTCAGGTGTCCGCGAATCCTTACGTGCTCGTACTTGGCAGGCCCGAAACAGCATCAAGCCGGTTGAATTTGACGCAAGCTTTCAACTCACTGGGCACCACGCTGGCACCGATACTAGGCGGAATCTTCATACTTAGCGCGGCGCCATTGGCAGCTGAACAGTTGAAGCAACTTTCGCCTCAGGCCTTACATACCTATCGTATGGACCAGGCTGCGTCAGTGAAGCTCCCATACATCGTCATAAGCACCACTTTGATATTACTGGCAGTGGCGATCTCCAGGTTCAAACTCCCGAAGATCGAACAACATGCAGCGAGTCTAAACGAGAAGATCAAGGATTCAATTTGGAAGCATCCTAACTTGATCTTCGGCGCTCTAGGAATTTTTGCCTACGTCGGCGCCGAGGTTTCAATAGGCAGCTTCATGGTGAACTATCTCGGTCAACCCGAGATCGCGGGCTTTTCGCCGAAGATGGCTGCCGGTTACGTCTCATTCTATTGGGGAGGCTCGATGGCGGGACGCTTCATCGGTGCCGGAGTGCTACAAAGGGTTAAGACGCAGCGTCTGCTCGCGGTTTGTGCCGTTTGTTCCGCGACGCTTGTGACGTTCTCGATGCTCACGAGTGGCCACGTGGCAATGTGGACCATGATTGCCGTCGGGCTTTTCAATTCGATCATGTTCCCCAGCATCTTCACTTTAGGCATCGCCGAACTTGGGCCACTTACAGGAACTGGATCGGGCCTGATGAATATGGCGATCGTCGGCGGTGCGATCATTCCAGTAATTCAGGGTGTCATCGCCGATCACATCGGCATTCATCACGCGTTTTTACTTCCCGTGATTTGTTACCTGTACATTTTGTTCTACGCGGTCAAAGGGTCAACGCCAAACAGTGAGCGCAGCCTGGAAAACGTTCGCAGTGGGAGGAACTATGCTGCTAGCAGGTGACGTTGGGGGAACAAAGACAATCCTCGCGCTCTATTCGCGCGAAGGAGGAGCGCACTCACCGCAGCACCAAGCGGAAATGCACAGCGCAGACTATCCAAGTCTTCAAGCTTTGGTGACGGAGTTTCTGTTGACGGTCAACGTTCCAGTCGAGCGAGCTTGTTTCGATGTCGCTGGTCCTGTCATCGACGGGCGAGCCAAGGTCACCAACTTGCCCTGGGTAATGGACGAGGCGTCGTTGGCCGAGGATCTCAAACTCAAAGCTGTTCGGTTGGTGAATGACCTGGAAGCAGTCGCCCAATCAATCCCGATTCTGCGCGCTGACCATGTGAACACTTTGAATGTCGGGCAACCTGTCCCGATGGGCGCTATCGGTGTCGTAGCGCCGGGCACCGGTCTAGGTGAATCATTTCTCACCTGGGACGGCACGAAGTATGTTGCTCACAGCTCCGAAGGTGGTCATTCAGATTTTGCTCCGACAGATGAGCGACAGATCGGCTTACTCAAATACATGCTTGAGCGCTTTGATCATGTGAGCGTCGAACGCGTCTGTTCCGGACTAGGGATACCGAACATTTATGCATACCTCCGCGACATCGAACGAATCCCAGAGGATCCAGAAGTTTCTCGCTTGATTACTTCCGCGAAAGATCCCACGCCAATTATCAACAATGCCGCGCTTGATTCAGACCGTCCGAGCAAGTTGTGCGCAGCCACAATCGAAACGTTCATTTCAATTGCGGCAAGTGAGACGGCAAATCTGGCGGTGAAGGTATTAGCGACCGGCGGTATCTACCTGGGGGGCGGGATTCCATTACACATGTCAAGCAGACGCAATGGCGCTCTATTCATGGAGTCCTTTAAGCGGAAAGGACGGTTCTCTGAACTCATGGAAAGGATTCCGGTTCACGTCATTCGCACTAGCGCAGCATTAGTCGGCGCCGCCGCAATTGGGTTGGAACACTTTAATGGAGAGTTTTAAAGATGTCAGAGGGGCGTAAAGAACTTCCGGTCGTCTATTTGGCCAGGCACGGCGACACGGCCTGGTCCATCACAGGCCAGCACACCGGGCTTACTGATCTGCCGCTGACGGCAGTTGGCGAAAATAACGCCAGAAGACTTCGAGGCGCTTTGAGAGCACTGAGATTCGCAAGAGTTTTTTCCAGTCCCCTAAATCGTGCGTTGCGAACGTGCGAGCTGGCGGGTTTCAGCGCCAGGGCTGAAATCCTCCCCGACCTGGTCGAATGGGACTACGGAGTATACGAAGGACGGACGAGTGCGGAGATTCATGCGGAACGGCCGGAGTGGGAACTTTTCCGTGATGGCTGCCCGAGTGGTGAATCATCAGAACAGGTGGCAGCGCGCGCGGACCGCGTAGTGGATCTCGTGCGCTCAATCTCCGGAAACGTACTGATTTTTTCCAGTGGCCACTTCCTCCGAATGTTGGCCGCTCGATGGGCGGACATCGACACATTTGGCGCCAGATCTTTGATGCTCGGCACGGCGAGTCTCAGCGTTCTAGGTTACGAAAGTAGTGTTGCTCGGCCGGCAATCCGACTTTGGAACGACACTCATCATTTGCTCCCAGACAACGAGTGGTACATCAATACCGCGAACTTGCGATTAACCGAGGTGACAAAATGAAAGCAACACAGATACTTCATGAACTGGGCCAGAGTCTCTGGCTCGACAACATCACGCGTGACTTGCTGGATAGCGGCACGCTCAAACATTACATCGACGATCTGTCGGTCACGGGGCTCACGTCGAATCCAACTATTTTCGATCATGCTATTAAGAATAGCGCAGCATATGACCCCGCAATCTCTAAAAAATCCTTAAAGAACACTTCGACTGAAGAGATCTTCTTCGAACTGGCACTAGAGGATCTCACGCGAGCAGCGGATCTATTTCGCCCCACTTTCGACGAGTCGAATGGCGTGGACGGATGGGTTTCATTGGAAGTATCCCCAACCCTTGCGCATGACACAGCAAGTACTCTTGCCGCAGCCAGGGATCTGTTTGCAAGAGCAGCACGTCCGAATCTGTTAATCAAAATTCCTGGCACAAAGGAAGGTCTTCCCGCAATCGAGGAGGCAATCTTTTCCGGCATACCCGTCAATGTCACTCTCCTGTTCTCCCGCGAACAATATGTCGCAGCTGCAGGAGCTTTCCTGCGAGGCATTGAGCGTCGGGTAGAAGCTGGTCTGAATCCGAATGTGGGTTCCGTAGCATCGGTCTTCGTCAGCCGCTGGGACGCAGCGGTGGCGACTAAAACATCTGATGAACTACACAATCAACTTGGCATCGCCATCGCGAAGCGTACTTACAAAGCGTCACGCGACCTTCTCAGCTCGCCGCGCTGGACTCGCATTTACAACCTCGGTGCTCGTCCACAACGCTTGTTGTGGGCTAGTACGGGAACCAAGGATCCAAAGGCTTCCGACATCCTTTATATAAAGAGTCTCGCCGCGCCTTTCACCGTGAACACGATGCCCGAAGGTACTTTGAAGGCGCTCGCTGCTCACAACGAACTAGGTGAATTGTTACCGGTGGACGGAGGTGACAGCGAAGAAGTTCTAAGGCAGTTTGCCAAAGCTGGCATCGACGTCAACGCTCTCGCTGTGCAACTTCAAAATGAAGGGGCCGAGTCGTTCGTGAAGTCCTGGAACGATCTCATGGAGGTGATTTCCTCCAAGAGCGCAGCACTAAAGAGCAGTGTGGTTAAGGCATAACAGCTATTACTAAGTACGAGCAAGGAACAAAATTATGACATCACCAGCAACAGTCAAACGGCCAGCGTGGAAAGCACTCGAGTCGCATTACGACGAGTTTTCGAAGCGACATCTGCGCGAGCTCTTCGCGGAAGATCCGAAACGCGGCGAGCGTATGAGCTTAGAAGCAGTCGGGCTTTACTTCGACTACTCAAAAAATCGCATAACTGACGAGACACTGAAGCTTCTCTTTCGGCTGGCTGAAGAATCCGAATTGCGATCTCGAATTGAAGCAATGTTTAGTGGTGAGAAGATCAATCTCACAGAGAATCGAGCTGTCCTGCACACGGCATTGCGCGCACCGCGCGACGCATCAATTATGGTTGATGGAGAAAATGTAGTACCGAAAATCTACAGCGTGCTCGACAAGATGGCCCACTTCGCAGACAGCGTGCGAAACGGAGACTGGAAAGGATATACCGGAAAGCGCATTCGCAATGTCGTCAACATAGGAATTGGCGGCTCAGATCTTGGACCAGTTATGGCTTACGAGGCACTTCGAGCCTATTCCGATCGCTCTATAACATTTCGGTTTGTTTCCAACGTCGACGGCACCGACTTCGTTGAAGCGGTAGGCGATCTTGACCCTGCAGAAACGCTATTCATCGTCTCCTCGAAAACTTTCACGACGCTCGAAACGATGACTAACGCACACTCGGCTCGCGCCTGGTCCATCGCGGGGCTGGGAGATAACGAGGCGTCGGTCGCGAAACATTTTGTTGCTGTTTCGACGAACGCAAAAGAGGTGTCGAAGTTTGGGATCGATACTGCCAACATGTTTGGATTCTGGGACTGGGTCGGTGGTCGCTATTCGATGGATTCAGCCATCGGACTTTCGACAATGATCGCGATTGGGCCGGATAAGTTTAACGACATGCTCTCCGGCTTTCACCAGATGGATGAGCATTTCCGTACGTCGCCGATTGAACGGAACTTGCCAGTGCTCATGGGACTTCTGTCCATTTGGTACAACAACTTCTTTGGGTCGCAAACTGTCGCAGTCTTACCTTACGAGCAGTACTTGAAGCGATTCCCGGCGTACTTGCAGCAATTGACGATGGAGAGCAACGGCAAGCACGTTACTCTCGAAGGTACCGAGGTCTCATATCAAACGGGACCCATTTACTGGGGAGAACCTGGAACGAACGGGCAGCACTCGTTCTACCAGTTAATACACCAGGGATCCAAGCTCATTCCATGCGACTTCATCGCCTTCGCCAAATCGCTCAATCCGCTGGGCCGACATCACGACATGCTGTTGGCGAATGTCTTTGCTCAAACAGAGGCGTTAGCGTTCGGTAAGACCGCCGAGCAGGTGAAGGCTGAAGGCACACCTGACTGGTTAGTGCCGCACCGCGTCTTCGAAGGCAACAGACCATCAAACACGATTCTGGCAGACAAGCTTACACCGGAAACGCTGGGTAAA
>JBKPQV010000517.1:0-5255 GCA_046734235.1 Acidobacteriota bacterium | reverse complement strand
ATGTTATAGGTATCTGGATCACAGTCGACCAGAACGGGCTTCGCGCCAACGGCGCTCACTGCTAAGGCGGTAGCAATGTAGGTGTTGGCCGGTAGGATTACTTCGTCGCCAGGACCTACGTCCAGTGCTTGCAAGGCGAGGCGCAACGCGTCAAGGCCACTGCTTACTCCGACCGCATGTTTAGTTCCGACAAAATTTGCGAAGTCTCGCTCGAACAGTTCGACTTGTGAGCCAAGGATGTAGTTGCACTTGGACAGAACCTCTGCCATTGCTGCCGTTACTTCGAGCTCGATGGATTGGTATTGAGCTTTTAGATCAACGAAAGGGATCATGGTCTTTGTATTTGCCTTCAGTTCGTTTTAATCTCAAAAATAATTCCTTCGCCTGCCTGGAAAGTTCGACCGCATTCTCCACAGGCTGCGAACCGGCTGTCAAATTGCAGTGTTCGTCCGCATACGCAAACCCACCCGTCGGCTCGTGCGGGATTTCCCTTGACCAGCGCATAAGGTGCAACACTCTTAGTGACAACTGTGCCAGCGCCGACCATCGCATATTCCCCGATCGTTATGCCGGCGATAATTATCGAGGCGGCGCCTAATGATGCACCGCGCTTAACCAGCGTCTTGAGCAGCCATTGGTCCTTGTCCTTGTATTTGGATTCCATTCCTGGTAATCGAGGCGAACGAGGACGAAGATCGTTAGTGAAGA
Organism: Acidobacteriota bacterium; assembly: GCA_046734235.1. Taxonomy (GTDB): domain Bacteria; phylum Acidobacteriota; class Blastocatellia; order Pyrinomonadales; family Pyrinomonadaceae; genus PSRF01. The sequence goes on along the minus strand of JBKPQV010000517.1, from coordinate 4,547 downwards.
AAGCATGCGGTCCCACGAAGACACCCTCCTCAAGCGTCACACCTTCCCAGATCATGTTGCCGTTCTTGATTGTGCTGTTGTCCCCTACATAGGCTCCGGCCTCAACAAAACAATGATCGCCAATGTTGCAGTTTTTCCCGATCTGGGCTCCGTTCATTATGTGCGTATACGCCCATATGCGAGTTCCATCTCCAATGGCTGACGTCTCTACTATGGCCGTTTCATGAATAAATACATCTTTCATTGAGCAACCTTTACTGGTTTACCACCTAATTTGAGCGAGTTTGTAATTGCTTCCAAACTTCTAACAACTCCCAATCCGAACTCACCATCCGAACGCAATCGGTCGCCTTTTTGGATGCCTTCCAGAAAGAATCGATCCTGTATCTTGAGGGGTTCTTCCGCTTGCACCTTGGGTAACCTTACGTCCCCATCCCACATTGAAATACGCAGAAACTCTCCATAGTCGTTGTAGTCTTGTTTGACATCGGCTCCTTTTTCATAAATTGCTACCGGAGTGTTCGTATCGAGATCATCCCATGTGACCATTTTATCTGTTCCTACGACCGTGATTTGACGCACCTTCTTAGGATCTAGCCAGCTGCAACGAATGTTTGTTATTACATTTCCTGGGTAAGTCAGTGATATGAATACCACGTCTTCAATTCCCGGTTGAAGGAATGATGCGCCAGTGGCCGAAACAGTTTCAGGCTTGCTACCGAGCAACCAGTTAAAGATCGAAATGTCGTGGGTTGCTAAATCATATGCGGCATTAACGTCTTTTCGAATGGGGCCTAGATTAGTACGCACTGCTGACAAGTAATGCAATTTCCCTAAGTCACCGTTATCGAGGATCTCCTTTATTTTTACGATGCCGGGATTGAATAGAAAAACGTGGCCAACCATCAAAATCAAGTTTGCTTTTTTTGCCAGGTTTACCAACTCGATCGCCTGAGCACTAGTTTGGCAAAGCGGTTTTTCGCACAGCACGTGCTTTCCAGCTAACAGTGAATCACGAACAACATCATAATGAGTGTCAGTGGGTGTGGCGACTACAACGCCATTAACGTTCGGATTCTCCAGAGCAAGGTGATAGTTCTTCTCAACTCTAACCCCGGGAAACATTTCAACGATCCGTGCAAGTCGGGCCTCGTCTGCATCAATCGCACTTATCACAGCTGACCCCGGTAGGCTTTGGAAATTACGTATGTGATGTGGGCCCCAATGGCCACATCCAATCACCGCTATGTTGATCATTGTCTTATCTAGTCCAATTCATTCAATGTTTAGGAAAGCTAAGTTCTGTCAAGCGTAAAGAGTCCGGATTGTAGCCTATATGCATTAATGCGCAATAATTCAGTCGGAAGGCGCACGTTGAGGGGTACCACGAGTTCGAAGAACGGTCGGTGCCAAAGGCCATTATTGACTGGCATCCTTAAAAAGACCGGGGCTGAAGTTCATGAAACGTGCAGCTTCCGGAATGAATTCAGATCAGTCAGACCTGTGTCATCGGGTCGCCGACAGGGCGACAATATCGACTAAAAACAGTTAATGAACCAATTCTTCTGAAAAAATGACGAGTCATCAGTGAGACCTTGCAATCTGTGTTGACGCAAACCGTGGCAACGGGACGAAATAATAGTTGTCGGCGATTGTTCCCGTGACAATGCAAGAGCATTAGTTAGGGAAGTGTCGGGACTTCCATTCCGATTCGCCTGATACTTTTGTGTAGAGCCTTTGAAGATCGGAGTTCTGCGAGCGGTATTTGGCTTGCCGTGATGGGCTCCCTAAATTTCTGTGAAGTTAATGCCGTCTTCAAACATAATCCCTGAACTTGACGGTATTAGGCGATTCTCTTAATTCTCCGGGTGGTGCTCGAAGGTGCGGTAGTTCCGGAAAGAATAGTTAAACGACCGGGCTAGAAGCGTTACCGAAAAACAGTTGACGCACCATCGAGAAACCCACTTCACCGTGTTCATCGATTTGCAGGAGACTATTTAATTTCTGACGATTTCGGCTTGTTCAAGATCCAATGAATCTACGTCTAGATGAGTGCTCCAATCCACCAGTGGACGAACGAGACCTGCAAAAGGTCCGGTATAATACCCTCTGGCCGCGTCCCCATCGAAACTATCTATGACGCTGAAAGCTACGGCGTCGCGCTGGTGTAGATGAACGCCAAAGACTGGGATGTGTGACGTAACGTTAGCATCAACGACGATACTTCCTTCGGCGAAGAAGTTTCCGGGTATACAGGCTGAACTCACATAACGACCAACTGGCCGCGGGCGCCGGCGCCAGTATTCGGTCGACTCCTGAATATTGAATAGATGTAGCCGCTCCTGATTGAAGACATTGAAATTGGGAACAAGAATGTGCCCCGGTTCTAAAACTTCGTAAGTCATTTCGATGTGGATCGGCTGCCGAATGTCGATGGCTGACGTCGTCTCACCATCAGCAGTAGTAATGCGTACCTGGCGTAAACGCACAATGTCGTCGCCCGGCGCCGTTTGCGCGTCCGGCCAGTCTCGCTGTGCCTTAATTCCAGGAAATGCCGAAGCCGCAGACTTGCCCGCCGAATTCTTATAAAGATCTATGATCTCTGCAGGTTGGCCGCTAGCGATTACCTTCCCATGATCCATCAGCAATACACGATCGCAGAGTCGCTCAACCGCATTAAGATCGTGTGAAATAAAGATAATCGTCTTGCCTGCATCCCGTAACTCATCAATGCGATTCAGACACTTGGACTGGAAGGCTGCATCCCCCACAGCCAACACCTCGTCAAGGAGCAAGATATCAGGATCTAAGTGGGCGGCGATTGAAAACCCGAGGCGAACAAACATTCCCGAAGAGTAACGTTTTACTGGAATGTCGATGAACTGAAGGATGCCAGCGAAATCAATGATACTGTCTATCTTCCTCGCAATCTCAGAGCGACGCATTCCCAGAATGGAACCCGAAAGATAGACGTTTTCTCGTCCGGTGAGTTCTGGATGAAAACCCGAGCCTACTTCAATCAGTGCAGCCAATCGTCCATTGATTGTGATCTCACCGGATGAGGGAATCGTGATACTTGATAGCAATTTGAGAATCGTACTCTTGCCCGCGCCGTTGTGACCGATGATCCCCAGAGCTTCGCCACGGAGCACTTCAAAACTAACATCTCGCACCGCCCAGAACTCCTGCGGTCGCCGTAATACACTCTTGAGCTTTCTCAGGACGGGATTGTGACTTGAATCCCCTCCATCCTCATTGCGAATGAGGTATCGCTTCGAAACTCGGTCAAACCTAAGATCTATCATTTCGTAATCTGTCGATGGCGTTAGATCACCTCCGCTGCCGTTGTCTCGATTTGCTTGAAGTGGACATAGGCATTGGGCAGCAAGGTAATGGAGATCATTGCCGAGATTCCCAGCAATCGGAATTCTGGCGCTAGTCCCTGTAAAAGAACGCGGCGGAAGTTTTCGATGACACCAACCATTGGATTCATCATATACACGAAGCGCAAAAAAAGGTGGTAGAGATTTAATTGCCGAGAGAGGGTAAACAACCGGAGTAGCAAACATCCAGATCTGCAGCAACAGTGGAATGCCAACACCCACATCACGGAAGCGTACCTGTGTGGCTGACAGGATAAGCACCATCGACATAACAAAACCGGTCATCACGGCAATGATAGGAATTGCATATAGGGCGTTGAAGCTGACATTTACACGGTAGTAGATCATCATCATCGCGAGGACAACTAATGCAATAATGAAGTCAAAAAACGCAGCTATCACATAAGTTAGTGGCAGGATCTCACGCGGAAAATAAACCTTGGAAATGAGATTGATATGACTTGTAAGCGCGCTCGTTCCACTCGTAATGGCTGTCGAGAAGTAGGTCCATGGCAAGAGACCCACAAAGACAAAGATTGCATAAGGCTCTCCGTTGGTTTCTATCTTGGCAACGCGTGAGAAGATCACTGTATAAATCAGCATTAGCGAGAGCGGCTGCATCACGGCCCAGGTAATTCCGAGCGCAGACTGTTTATAGCGTACTCGGACCCGGTGTTCACTGAGGGTATAAATCAGGTCTGTGTACTGCCCCAGATCTCTAAAGTGTCCAAGTAGTCCCAGAGGCGAAAAGGCGGTGGCGCGAATCTTCTTTATGCGCCGCTCAGACTCTTTAATAGCACTGTTCTTTAGCACTTCAGAAACCAAGCTAAGACCCCTTTCTTGAACTTAACTTTCAGGCAACGCGGTATTGGTAAACGCGACGGAGAAGGCGCGGAGCGATCCGCATACACAATAAGACTAGAGCGAGCTTTTTACTATGATAGTAGTCGTTCGCGATACGAAATGAGGCGGCAGCAGAATCAAATTCTCCAGCCAGTAACCGGCTTTTCCCCCTATCAACTTCGACGCTGGCACTCCGCAGCGCCGTGGTACGCGCGATAGTCTCCCGTTCAGTTCGTGTGAGGTCCGTGCGGCGAGAAACCTTATCCAACACTTTTAGTTCACCCTCAACCGACTTAATTCAATCCGAAGCTAAACTACCCG
>JBKPQV010000516.1:0-2997 GCA_046734235.1 Acidobacteriota bacterium | reverse complement strand
CCGAAAATTGAGGACCTATGAAGAACAGCAGACGTAAATTTATCAAGGAATCAGTTACTTCAGCAGCGGGTTTAATTGCGCTCTCCTCTTTACCAAAAGGGAATGCGATTGCGCATGAAACGGCGCGCACAAGGAGCACAGCAGAGATGACTCAAGCCACACCACGTCTTAAGTTTGCCGTGATAGGAATTAATCACGATCACATTCACGGACAAATTGGTGCCACAACTCGCGGTGGCGGTGAATTGGTTTCGTTCTACGCTAAAGAACCTGATCTCGCAGCCACCTTCGCGAAGCGTTATCCCAACGTAAAGCAAGCACGAAGCGAAGCTGAGATTCTAGAGGATAAGGCGATTCAACTCGTGGTGAGTGCCGGCATACCAGCTGATCGCGCGCCGCTCGGAATAAGAGTAATGCAGCACGGCAAAGACTACATGTCAGATAAGCCAGGAATAACAAGCCTGGCACAGTTAGCCGAAGCACGTCGTGTTCAACGCGCCACCAAACGCATCTACTCGATTATGTATAGCGAGCGGTTCGAAAACAAAGCCACGGTCAGAGCTGGTGAACTGATCAAAGCCGGGGCGATTGGCAAAGTGCTCCAAACAACCGGACTTGGACCACACCGAATAAATCCGAAGACGCGGCCACAATGGTTTTTCGATCCGAAGTATTTTGGTGGGATCATCTGTGATATCGCGTCTCACCAGTTTGATCAGTTTTTGTTCTTCACCGGATCAACCCGAGCGTCAGTAGTCGCGTCGCAGATCGGCAATCTACATCATCCACAATGGCCGTTGTTTCAGGATTTTGGCGATGTCATGCTTCGTGGTGATGGCGGTATGGGTTACATCCGCGTCGACTGGTTTACCCCCGATGGGCTTAGCACCTGGGGTGATGGCAGGCTGACTATTATCGGCACCGATGGCTTCATCGAAATACGCAAGAACTGCGATGTCGGCAGAAGCACAAATGGTAATCACCTCTTCCTAACCGATCAGAAGGAAACCAGATACTTTGATTGCAACAGCGATGAATTGCCTTACGGAAGATTATTGGTAGACGATGTTCTGAATCGGACAGAAACAGCGATGCCTCAACGGCACTGCTTCCTGGCAATGGAGTTAGCGTTGTTGGCCCAACAACAAGCACAAAGGATTAACTTGAAGAAGTAAGGGTTGAGGGTGCTTTGTGCTATGTGCTTTGTGCTTCGTGCTTTGTCGTTTCGCACCAAGTGCAGAGTACCAAGTACAAAGCGCCAAGCACAAAGTACAAGGTAGTAAGTACTAATCGCCGAAGGAAGGATCTCATGAAAGAAAGCCTATCGCGTCGCACATTCGTCAAGACTGCACTTCTCGGAACGGTTGCCGCCTCGGTTGACCTGCGCGGCTTTCCGAGTATTGTTCCTTCCTCTGTTTTCGGCGCCACGGCACCAAGTAATCGGGTGAACATTGGCGCCATCGGTAACGGACGTATTTCTCGCGGTCACGATTTACCCGGCGTATGGCGTTACGATGAGGCCCAGGTCGTTGCTGTTTGTGATCTCGACAGCAAACGTGCCGAAGATGCGCGAGTCCTCGTTAATAACTTTTATACCAAAAAAACCAACACGGCCTACAACGGTGTTAAGGTCTACACCGACTATCGAGAATTACTACAAAACAAAGATATCGACGGTGTGATAATCAGCACTCCCGATCACTGGCACTCAATCATCGGCATTGATGCTGCCGAGGCCGGTAAAGACGCATACTTGCAAAAACCCGCATCACTCACAATCGCCGAAGGTCGGGCGTTAAGTAATACAGTTCATCGGACTGGTCGAATCTTTCAGGTTGGCAGTCAACAGCGTTCATCAACACAATTCCGTTACGCTGCGGAGCTCGTTCGAAATGGTCGTATTGGACAACTGAAGACGGTTTACGTTGGCTTGCCTTCCGATCCGGCTGGTGAAGATGAACCTGAAATGCCGATTCCTAAGAATCTGAATTATGAGATGTGGATCGGTTCGACACCTTACAAGTACTACACTGAAAGGCGCGTACATCCCCAAAATGACTACAGCCGTCCCGGATGGTTGCGATGTGAGCAGTTCGGTGCAGGCATGATCACTGGATGGGGTTCACACCATCTCGATTGCGCACATTGGGGCATGGACACTGAATACAGTGGTCCAATTGAGGTGTGGGGAACAGCAGAGTTTCCTAAGAAGGGTCTGTGGGATGTACACGGCACATTTCGCACTGAAGCGTTGTATGCAAATGGCGTGAAGATGATTGTGAGCACCGAGTTGCCAAATGGGATCAAGTTTGAAGGAACGAACGGATGGATCTTCGTCTCGAGAGGCAATGAACAGGTTACCGCGAGTGACCCGGTAGCGAAACTGAAAGATCCGCAGGCTCTTTCGGCAAGTGATCCCAAAATTATTACGTCAGTAATTGGACCAAATGAAATTCATTTGTACGAGAGCAAAGAACAACATTGGAACTGGATCGAGTGCGTTAAGTCGAGGAAAACTCCGATTGCACCGATCGAGATTGCCCACCGTTCGTGTACGGCCTGCTTGATTCATCAAATTGCGATGAGGCTCAAACGCAAGGTCTATTGGGATCCCCAGAAAGAAAAGTTCAAAAACGACGACGAAGCCAACGCAATGGTTTCACGCTCACAACGCTGGCCTTACGTGATTGAGAAGCATGAAAGCTAGCCTTAGTAGTGTTCGAGATGCTTTAGAAGCTCTTGCAAAAGTCTTTGCCGCGGAGCGGCCTAAGCAAAGAGCCCAGGGTGAAGCGAAGCGGAACCCTGGGTAAAAAGGGGCAGTCGTGTATGCGTCCTGAAAGGACGCGAGCAAATTAATGCACGCTCAGCTGCAGCGGTAGACCCTTCTAATTGATAAATACCGCGGTTCGGATTTGGAAACCGGCGCTGGCTCGCGTCCTTACAGGACCTTCATAATAACCACTCCTACCCAGGGTTCCGCTGCGCTCCACCCTGGGC
>JBKPQV010000515.1:0-6101 GCA_046734235.1 Acidobacteriota bacterium | reverse complement strand
CGAGGCGATTAATTAACGATTGTCCGACGAACTTCAGTTTGTCGTCATAGACCAACACAAGAACTCATCCGCATATTACGTCGATTACGCAGATTTATTTTCTCCCAGAACTCAGTTGCAGCTCCGGAAATAAATCTGCGTAATCGACGTAATCTGCGGATAAGTCTTATGTGTTCAAAAGCAAAAGGCGTCCTAGCCTGAAGACTAGGACGCCTTTACTACGTAGGGTTGACTACGCCCCTTGAATATTGAAAAGCTTGATTTTTGAGTTTAGCGTTGTTGCCTTGATGCCGAGGAGCCGTGCAGCACGAGCCTGGTTCCCACCCGTTTCGGTTAGGGCCATTTGAATCAAGTGGGTCTCAAACCTCTGGACCTCATCATAAAAATCGATGCCGCCCAGGATGTCGAGAGGTCGTAGTTTATTGGCCTCTTCGGTAAATGCCTTGTCTCGGGCCAAGGTTTCGGCTTCGGACAGAAGGGCATCAGCTAGATCGACGACGCGTTGTATACGGTCTCTGTCGGGTCGCTCGGCCAGTTTCAGGTGGTGATTGGTCGAGGGCCTTACATTGTCAGATTCTACTAAAATAGCTTCCGAACTCATGAAAACTTCCCCTTTCGGACTGCTCTTATGAAGAAAACACCAAACCTATAGATTCTGTGGCAACTTTTTTTGTTGCCAGCACTTCGGCCTTTATTCTTGATGTTCCGCCTTATGGGAAAGAAAAAGGCGACCCCAGTTCATTCTGATTTGGGGCCGCCGGTTATGTTTTTGGTGCGGATGAGAGGACTTGAACCTCCACGATGTCACCATCACAGGCTTCTGAGACCTGCGCGTCTGCCAGTTCCGCCACATCCGCAAAAAATGGCGCGGCCATTATGCGAATGAGGTTCTACAGTGTCAAATGGCTCTCCTTAATTCCGATGCCACTGGCGATTTACCCGTCGGTATCGAGAGTTGTCGTAAACTCTATACCGGTTATTGGGCGAGTAAAAACGGTTCCAACTTGAACGTCGTCTAGGCCCCCGGTTATCCCATCGTCCGTCACGTGCGTCGTGACAATTAACAAACTTTTCACATTTCTTACTCCAGCCAGAGTTATTGCGCCATCGACCCCGTTGAGCGTAAGAATCTGCCGGCAAGGCCAGCACGCTAAGTAAGACGAGGGGTGCTAAGACTAAAATTCGACTTTTCATCTAAAGTCCCTCCTAAATTATTTGTCCATTAGGAACTCAATAATCATGCCGGAGTTGACGATCATGAACCGTTCTAGACTGTTGTCTATAGGACTCTTGTTATAGGATACGAAAAGGAGCAAGTAACTGCGCGAATGGCACAATCCCGCACTGTAACAGACACTCTGGGTGGACGGTTTGCGAACATAAAAAAACGCATCAAGGAAGCGCTAGAGCGTAGTAATCGCGACTTAAACGACGTCACGCTTATTGCAATCAGTAAGACCCATCCGGCCAGTCTAATCAACGAAGTTATTAATCTCGGTGCGACCGATTTGGGTGAGAATCGTATTCAGGAAGCTGAACCGAAGATTCTCGAGGTGGGACGGGAACGAGCGCGCTGGCATTTAGTCGGACATCTCCAGGCGAACAAGGCGCGTCGTGCCGTCAAACTTTTTGACGTAGTACACTCTCTCGACTCAGCCGAACTCGCCGGACGGTTGGACCGTTTGTGTGGTGAAGAATTATCTAATCTTTCAGTTCTGATTCAGGTTGATCTCGGACAAGAAGAAACCAAGTCAGGTGTGACTCAAGAAAATCTATTCGAGCTGGCTCGCAAGGTTCATGAATGCGAACACCTGAAGCTGGTTGGTTTGATGACACTGCCGCCATTCTTCGACGACGCTGAAGCGGTGCGACCATTCTTTTGCAGACTTGCTCAATTACGTGATCAACTTAAGAGCGAAGGATTCTTCGGCGAAGCGCGTGGTGAGTTATCCATGGGAATGACACACGATTTTGAACTTGCAATTGAAGAAGGCGCAACGATGGTTCGCATCGGAACTGCGATCTTTGGCGAGCGGACACAATAATTCTTATGCAGATTATTATTCGTACTTTTCAATTTTTCCAAATGGCAGTCATAGCCATAATCGTGGTGGTAGTCGCACTTATGATATTGCGATTGATTACAGATGCCCTTGATCTAAATCCGTTTGGTTGGCTTTCGCGAACGAGTCGTCGTTTGACGGACGTCTTCATCGGTCGAACGCGTCGATTTCTAATGGGCCTGGGTGTTGATCCCAAGTTCGCGCCACTGGCGGTGATCTTGATCACGATCCTAATGGGATGGTTTTTCCTCTGGCTGAGCCGGGACGTCGCTGCAACAGTGGCGGGCTTGTTAATCAGCATCAAAGGTGCAAATCCCATTTCGGCAATGGGCTGTATCATCTATGGAGCCTTGTCGGTTTACGTTGTTTTCATCTTTATGCGGATCGTGTTTTCGTGGGGCATGGTCGGTAATTCAAATCGACTTATGAGGTTCCTGGTGAATGTGACGGAGCCTCTCCTTGGGCCATTGAGAAGAATGATCCCACCGCTTGGCATGATGGACATTTCGCCCATCTTCGCGTTCTTGATCATTTGGTTGTTTCAGTTGGCGATTAGAGAAACGCTACTAGCTGGCGGATTGCCCGCGATTGGCTAATGCATTTTGATCGAACACTCAATCAAGGACGGACGACTTGAATTTCGGGTGTATGTTGTTCCGCGAGCCTCTCGTACTGAAGTTGTTGGCGAACATAATGGCGCATTGCGTGTGAGAATTGCGGCTCCTCCAGTTGCTGGTGCCGCAAACGATGAGTTGATAAGACTACTCGCAAGAACATTTGCTGTGCCGAAAAGTGCTGTATGCCTTGTTAGCGGTGTAAGCGGAAGATTGAAGCAAGTCAGAATCGCTCTTGAATCTGAAGTTGATAGATTGAAGGATCACTTGATGCGGTTTTGAGCACTAGGACCTTCTTTAATTTGATTGCATCAATGGACCTAACTCAAATCTCACATTATCGAATTCTGGAAAAGCTAGGAGCGGGTGGGATGGGTGAAGTCTACCTGGCCGAGGACATGAAGCTCGGCAGGAAGGTCGCCATCAAAATTTTGAGCGAGGAATACACGACGAATCGCGATCGCCTGCAACGTTTTGAACAGGAAGCGTCAGCTGCGTCAGCGCTCAATCATCCAAACATTCTCACGATTCACGAAGTCGGCGTTGATAATGATCGTCACTATATTGCAACTGAATTTATCGACGGACTAACGCTCCGAAAAAAGATAGCCGGGAATCCATTAGAGATTAGGGAAGTCTTGGATGTTGCTGTGCAGGTTGCGAGCGCCCTCGAAGAAGCTCACTCAGCCGGCATCATCCATCGCGACATAAAGCCCGACAACATAATGGTGCGGCGCAACGGCTACGTGAAGGTGCTCGATTTTGGTCTCGCGAAATTGACTGAAAGTTCTACTGACCGAACTCCTTCCGACGCTGAAGCCGCAACCCGGGTCCTTGTCCAAACTGACGCTGGTGTCGTAATGGGAACTTCTCATTACATGTCGCCTGAACAAGCTCGTGGCAAACCGGTCGACGGCCGTAGTGATATTTGGAGCCTCGGAGTGGTTATCTATGAAATGGTCGCCGGCAAGCAGCCGTTTGAAGGTGAAACTTCAACTGATGTGATCGTGGCGATTACCCAAAAGGAACCAATATCGCTACTTCGTTTTGTCCCTACATTACCGGCAGAACTCGATTGGATTGTGACCAAGGCTCTTCGCAAGGATCGCGAAGAACGTTATCAAACGATCAAAGAGTTATTAACTGACCTTCGTAAACTGAAACAGCGTATCGAGTTTGAAGAAGAACTAGAACGTTCTGCGACACCTGAGAGTTTTACGCGTTCCAACTTGAGCGGAATAGCGGCAGCTCCAACCGTAGCAGGACGGGCAGCGCCGACAGTCGAAAAGACCGTTTCTCATGTTTCAAGCGCTGAGTACATTGTCACTGGTATCAAGCATCATAAGATCGCAGCAGGACTTGCAGCGTTAGCAGTTATTGCACTCATAAGTGTTGGCGCTTACTACTACACTCACCGCAAACCCACGCTTACGGATAAAGACACGATCCTGCTAACTGACTTCGTGAACACGACAGGTGAGACTGTCTTTGATGGCACGTTGAAACAGGCGCTGGCAGTACAACTGGGTCAGACGCCTTTCTTAAACATCTTTCCAGACGAACGCGTACGCGAAACGCTTCGGTTCATGGGCAAGTCGCCGGACGAACGAATTACAAAAGACGTTGGTCGCGAGATCTGTGAGCGGCAGGGAATTAAGGCTTTGCTGACCGGCTCAATCGCAAGTCTTGGTTCCCACTACGTGATCACTTTGGAAGCTCTGAATGCCCATACGGCGGATCCGATTGCGCGTGAACAGATTGAAGCCGAGAGTAAGGAAAAGGTTTTGACCTCACTCGGCACAGCTTCTTCGAATCTTCGTCAGAAGTTGGGAGAGTCACTCAGTTCAATCAAGAAGTATGACGTTGCAATCGAGCAGGCAACAACGTCGTCACTGGAGGCCTTGAAAGCTTTTGCCCAGGGAAATGAAGCACGCGCTCGAGGCCGATCACGCGATGCGTTGGCCTTTTATCAACGTGCGGTCGAGCTCGATCCAAATTTTGCCGTGGCCTACGCTCGCATTGCCGTCTTCTATGGAAATCAGGACCAAATTGAATCGGCAAAGGAGTACGTGGACAAGGCCTATGCATTGCGTGATCGGGTGAGCGAACGAGAGAAGTTCTATATAGAGGAGAAATATCATAGCTATATTACCGGCGACATTGAGAAAGTGATGGAAGTTGAGAAGACCTGGGTCAGCCAGTATCCAAACGACTACACACCCCACAACAACCTGTCATTGAGTTATCTCTTCTTCGGACGTTACGAAGAGGCGCAAAAAGAGGCATTGAGGGCGATAGAGATCAGCCCGAACAATTCAAACGCCAGGGATAATCTCATCGGAAGTTTTTTGGGTCAGGCGCGTTTTGATGAAGCAGAACAGGCAATGTCGGATCTGTTAAAGATTGCTCCTGACGCCTCCTCAGTGTATTTCACTCGTCTGGTACTGGCGTTTGTTCGCGGTGATCAGGCTGGCATTGATGCCCAGTTGAACTTGGTAAAGGGCAAACCGGAAGAGGCCGAAATGTTAGCGCTTCGGGCGTTAGTGTCAACCTATTACGGAAAGCTTAATGAAGCCGAGAACTACGTTAGCAAATCTCGTGACATGTTCAAGCAGCAACAACGCAGTGAGAACGCCGCACAAGTAACTACGGGATTAGCTGCGAAACAGGCTGCCTTTGGTAAATGTCAGCAAGCAAAACAGAACATCGCCGCGGGCCTGGCTTTATATCGAGGACGTATTTCACTAGCTAACGCAAGCGTGACAGCGGCAATTTGTAATGACACTACACAGGCACAATCGCTTACCAATGACCTTCTCAAGGATTACCCGACCGATACGATAGTCGTAAAAGTGATTGTGCCTTTGGTAAAGGCGGTTTTGGAGTTGAATCGAAATAATGGCGCCGGGGCACTGGAATCACTTGAAGCTGCACGACAGTACGATTTCGGACTCCTGGCGGGACTAACCAGTGTTTATTGTCGGGGGCTTGCTTACCTCCAACAGAAGATGGGAAAGGAAGCCGCTGCTGAGTTCCAAAACATAATTAGCAGGCGAGGTGTCGATCCGGTCGCGGTCGAACACACTCTCGCACATCTAGGCTTGGCACGTGCTTCAGTTCTCATGGGCGACAGTGCGACTGCCCGCAAAGAGTATCAGGATTTTCTTGCTCTTTGGAAAGACGCCGATCAAGATCTTCCTATTCTCATTCAAGCTAAAAAAGAATACGAAGCCTTGAAGTAGACAAGCCTTTCGTGTTGTTAGACGAGGTGGAATTCATTTCAATGCCTGCCGTCTAACGGCTGACTGTGTGAGTGGGCATCGGGGCGAGGGGGCGACAGGGCGACGGGGAAACGGGGCGAGAAGCGGGATCTCAGATCTCTAGATCTCAAAGCAATCGGGATGACGGTTCAACTATTTTTAGA
>JBKPQV010000514.1:0-6344 GCA_046734235.1 Acidobacteriota bacterium | reverse complement strand
CGGTGGTATTTGGGCTTCATTCATCCCGTTCCTGTAGTAGGCTAGGTATGAACAATCCACCGACTGCGGTCGGTGGTATTTGGGCTTCATTCATCCCGTTCCTGTAGTAGGCTAGGTATGAACAATCCACCGACTGCGGTCGGTGGTATTTGGGCTTCACGAAACTAATCTGGAGTAGAACGCAATGACAGACTTTAATAACTTGTCCCGCAGAGATTTTGTGAAGACTGCTGGTACCGCGGCAGTTGGATCGCTTGTTCTCACTGACTCGGTGAGTGGTGTGACGCCAGCCGCAAGGCGTCGCTACGCAATTGTGGGAACGGGTGATCGTGCCACGTCGATGTGGGGCAAGCCACTCGTTCAAGACTATCCGGATCTGATCGAGTTTGTTGGTTTATGTGACATCAATCAGAAGCGCGCCGAAGTAGCAAAAAAGATGCTGGGAGTTTCTTGCCCGACATTCACCGATTTCGATCGCATGTGTGATTCGGTGAAACCGGACCTGTTGATGGTCACTACGGTAGATGGCTTTCATAGTCAGTACATCACCAAAGGACTTGATCGTGGTATTGATGTGATGACAGAGAAACCGATGGTAATTGACGAACGTCAATGTCGATTTGTTTTGGATGCCGAGAAACGAAACAAGAAGAACATCATCGTGACTTTTAACTATCGATACGCTCCGAAACACCAAAAGATCAAAGAAGTTCTCATGTCAGGAGCGATTGGGAAAATCATCTCTGTCGATTTCAGTTGGTACCTGGATGTTTATCACGGTGCTGATTACTTCCGGCGCTGGCATCGTTTGAAATCTAAAGGCGGTAGTCTCTGGGTGCATAAGGCGACGCACCATTTCGATTTGGTTAATTGGTGGCTCGATGCGGATCCAGTTGAGGTATCGGCGCGAGCAGGATTGGAAGTCTATGGACACAACGGTTTGTTTCGAGCGCCAAACTGTCGCAAGTGCCCGCACACAGGCAAGTGTCGCTTTTTCTACGACATGACGAAGAACGAAACTCGCATGCAATTGTACGCGGCCTGTGAAGACGCCGACGGCTACTACCGCGACGGCTGTGTGTTTCGCGAGGACGTTGATATCTACGACACGATGGGGGCAATCGTTAAGTATTCCAGTGGAGCGCAGATGACTTATTCGCTGAATGCGTTCATGCCGTTTGAAGGTTATAGAATTGCGTTCAATGGAGAGAATGGCCGGCTCGAAGTTCGTGATTACGAGCGTCAGCCCTGGCAAGTGGATCAGCAAAGTGAGATGTATCTAACCAAGAGCTTTGGCCAGAGAGAGAAGATTGAAGTTCCCGAAATTGCTGCTGATCATGGTGGCGGCGACGCACGTATCAGGGACTTGATCTTTAAGAAGACGGAAGTCCCACCATACATGCGATTGCCCGACTCTCGCGCCGGTGCGCTCTCATGTTTGACTGGAATCGCGGCACGTAAGAGCGTTGAACTAAAACGGCCGGTAAGGATCTCTGAATTGGTTCAATTAGGACCAAAATCCTAGCAGTGGAAAAGCTCCGATAAGTTCCGCCGCAAGACTAAGTGATCTGATAGATTGGACTTACCAATCGGTTATGCCGTCATTCCAAAATTCCAGCCTATATTTAGGTTTTCGGACGTATTCTAGGTGGTTGTTCGTCAAGAATCGATGAAATAGTGGGTGTTTTTACCGAGCAGGAACTCGGAACGATGTTTGCTCCGCAAGA
The DNA here is from genome assembly GCA_046734235.1 of Acidobacteriota bacterium. Classification (GTDB taxonomy): domain Bacteria; phylum Acidobacteriota; class Blastocatellia; order Pyrinomonadales; family Pyrinomonadaceae; genus PSRF01. The sequence goes on along the minus strand of JBKPQV010000514.1, from coordinate 4,617 downwards.
GTGTGTAGTTATAGGTTGGTATTACCCCTGCATTTCGGCTTGACCAATTGGTAAGAAAAAGAGCTTGACATAAGGGTGCGGCTGACACAAAATGCCGCCATCAAATGAGCGGGTGCTCAATACCCGTATTTAGGGCTTCAAAATCAATTTCCTTGGTTTTAGTTCTCGAACTTTCAACGATCAAAGTTTTCGAATTCGAGGGACCAGATCCCGATGATTGGTCAGACCTTGAAGGATCAGACCCTATCACTGTAAGCGGCGGTCCGGCCTGCTGATAACAAAACTTAGGCAGTCGTTTTTTTGAGTTAACACAGGACTGATGTCGGCAAGGCAATGCTGAATTCAACAGCGCGCGCGATTCACCTGCCGGCTTCAGTTAGGCGCCCGGAGTTTATCAATAAATGAGGAGACTGAAATGAGATCGAGATTCCGTTCGTTCGTACACATTTCTTGTGCGATCGTTTTTGTGTTTGCGGCTTTGCTGATTCCAGCGACAGCAAGGTCTCAAGAGTTACGCGGGAAAATTAGCGGACGTGTGGCTGACTCCAATGGATCCGCAGTGCCAAATGCGACAGTGACGATCACTGACGTGGCAAGAGCCGCAACGACCACGCTGACTACGAACGGTGAGGGTCTCTTCGATGCACCGTATCTGCTCCCTGGGACTTACCAGGTATTGGTAGAAGCATCTGGATTTAAGAAAACCCTACAAGACAAGGTCGTCGTCCAAATCAACGAGACGCGAAATTTAGTGATCACGCTTGATGTTGGTGCGGTGCAAGAGACGGTGACTGTAACCAGCGATGCAGCGCAACTAAATGTCTCCGACCCGAACTTAGGCTTGACAGTCGATCGAAAACGCGTCGACGAGTTACCGTCGATTCACGGAGATCCGTACTATCTCATCAACCTCTCGCCTGGTGTCGCCTATACAGGTAGCACTCGTTTAGACCGTCCGTTTGAACCGACGCATATCGCGAATTTTGCGATGGGTGGCGCTCGCGGAATTCGCAGCGATCTTTTGGTTGATGGTGCTCCCAGTACTGCTACGGCAAACGCGAACGAAGTTATCGCGTCCTGGGTGCCACCTACCGATTCGACCCAAGAGTTTAGAGTGCAAACGGCAACTTACGATGCGCAGTTCGGTAACACTGAAGGCGGTGTGACGAGCATTGTTACTAAAAGCGGTACAAACGACTTTCATGGTACTGCTTATCTGTGGACTGAACCTGGAGGCATGGCGGCAAATGATTTCTTCGGCAATGCGAGCAGGCAGGGAAGACCTTATACGTATTCAAATCGCCCTGGATTTAGCGTTGGGGGTCCAGTTTGGGTTCCTAAGGTCTACGACGGAAAGAACAAGACGTTCTTCTTCTTTTCCTACGAGCAGATAGCCGACTCTCGACCGCGTTTCGATGCAAATAACGTCTGGGTGCCGACGGATGCTTTGAAGAACGGGGATTTCTCCGCCTACGCCAATGTCATCAAGATTTATGATCCACTAACAGGGACATTTGCGAATGGTACGACTACCAATCGTACGCAGTTCACGAACAACATTATCCCGGCGAATCGAATTAGCCCGGTGGCCAAGGCCGTGTTGGCCTATATGGGTTCGCCGAAACAGGCATCACCAACCGGTTTGCTTAATAACAACATCAGAGATTCACAACTTGCTGAGGTCCTTAATCCGCCATATCGGAACTGGTCGCTGCGCCTGGACCAGGCCATTGGTGATAAGGACAAAGTGTTCGGTCGGTATAGCCAGTACAACCGCAAAAGCAGCTACAACAACTACCCGAATTCGATTTATATTGGGGACCGGTTCGTTTTCCAGTCCAAGCAGGCCATGCTGGACGGGGTGCATACATTCAATGCCACCAACGTCCTCAATCTTCGATATGGATTCAACCGCTTTGTTCGAGCTCCAGACGCGCCTGAAGGCCAATACGGCATGGACCTAACTGGCCTTGGGTTCCCATCTTCTTACAACAATTCGATTGGTGAAGGCGTCCGGCGTTTTCCCCGTTTCGATTTTAATTGTACGGGATGCACCGGTGCTCCACTTGGTAACGGCCATGGTAATGAGTTCCGACCCGTTAGTAGTCACTTTGCAACAGCGGTGTTGAACCGTTCGCAAGGAAAACATTCGCTCCGATTCGGCGGCGAGATGCGAATCTATCGTGAAGACGATAGCTTCGCGAGCAATGATCAGTCTGGTCAGTTCATTTTCGATAACACATACACACGACTCGCAAGCACAAACAGCAATGACGTTGAAGGTATTCAAGCATTTGCCGCTTTTCTGTTGGGATATCCGAGTACAATGCAAATCGTTCGAAGGGCCGATTACTCCGAATACTCCAAGACCTGGGGTTTCTTCCTACAGGACGACTTTCGTGTGACCAATAAGCTCACGCTCAACCTCGGCTTACGCTACGAGTTTGAAACTGCTTTGACCGAGCGTCAAAACAAGAGCGTCTCCGGTTTCGACGCAGCCTACACGCAGCCATTTGAGGCGACGGCCCAGGCAAACTTTACGAATATCTTAAGTAAGTTAGCCTCTACCAATTTACTGAAACAACTTGGAGTGACTTCGATAAGTTCCAAAGGCGGTCTGCTGTTCGCCGGTAAGGATACAGATAGTGGCCTTTATGAGACTCCGCATAGCGGCTTCCTGCCACGCGTGGGCTTTGCCTATGCATTGAATGACAAGACAGTTGTGCGTGGCGGATTCGGGCTTTACCAGGGATTCCTTGGTGAGCGACGTGGAGACGTGATCCAACCTGGTTATACTCAGACAACGGTGCAAACGTTGAGCACCGGTCCAAACGGCGCACCGTTACCGTTCTTGATCTCCAATCCATTCCCGGGCGGAATTACTGAACCGACTGGCAATGCTCTCGGTCGACAAACCGCGTTGGGCCAAACCATTTCATTCTTCAACCAGAATCCTGACGTGGCCAAGCAAACACGTTTTTCGCTTGGTGTTCAGCGAGAACTTCCGGGCGGTTGGACGGTTGAAGCAGTATATCTCGGTGACTACGGTTCCAACATCGAAATCACTCGGAATATAAATGCGCTACCGAATAGGTATCTAAACCTCGACAGTTCGCGCACTACAGCCCAGGTCGCCAACAATACGGCGCTGAACGCTATAGTCGCGAATCCCTTTTTCTGTAGTACCCCCAATGCCACAGGTAATGGTTGCACAAGTGGCAGTCCGCTTTTCATCGGCGCTGGACAAACGACCGCAGTGCGTCAGTTGCTGCGTCCTTTCCCGAACTTTGGTGACATAAACACCTCAGTCAATGACGGAAGCAGTTCGTATCATTCGGGCCAATTCAGCCTGAACAAACGGTTCTCGCAGGGCTATGGGCTCCAGTTTGCCTACACCTACTCGCAGTGGATGGAAGCGTCTGAGTATCTCAACGCCGGTGATGAGCGTCCGTTCAGACAGAGGTCGCCACAGGATGTGCCGCACCGGTTCTCAATGAGCGGTTTCTTCGAATTGCCGTTTGGAAAAGGCCAACGATGGGGTTCGAATATGAACAAGTGGGCCAACGCGGCCATAGGCGGGTGGCAAATCCAAGGAAGTTATGTTTATCAGTCTGGTTTCCCTGTGAGGTTTGCTAACGACGCGTTCTACGTTGGTGGCCCCATTGCACTGGACAGCCCGACGGTTGAACGTTGGTTTAATACCGACGCATTTATTAAGGGCTCCAGTCCGGTCGACCATCTTCGTACACTGCCGTTTTACTTCGAGGACGTAAGATCGGATCCAATCAACAATGCCGATCTCGGCTTGCGCAAGGATATTCGATTGACAGAGACGATGAAAATCCAGCTCCGCATGGAATTCATCAATGCGTTCAATCATCCGTTGCTGAACGGCGGAAACGCAGCCATCACTGTCAATCCGGGCTCGGCTGATTTCGGTAGAGTTGTTGCTTCGAATCAACAGAACTACGCACGTCGTGCACAGATGCTGGTCAAGTTCATTTTCTAAACTCGACCTTCATCGTTTTTCAATCCGGGGAGTTTGCTCGAAAGCAGACTCCCCGTTTTTTATCTAGCGATCACGTTTCTTCTCTGCGTCTGTGTGTCCTCCTCTGTGTCTCTGTGTTGACACAAGCTTGTAGATCACGAATCTTGATTAACACAGAGACGCAGAGGACACAGAGACGCAGAGAAAACGCAGTCGTCAACGATGACTTCACGACGAAAATTCATAACTGGTCTATTTGGTGCGGCAGCTGCTTCACAACTATCCCCGCGACTTCTGATCGGTAGCGTTGAGCCGCTTCAGCGTGGACAGAAATTAATCGACAGAAGCGTCTTAGTGAAGCGACACAATCCCCTCATTTCAAAACTTGACCCTCTTTCCCCTTTATCTGTTGGCAATGGTTCATTTGCTTTCACCTCTGACGTAACCGGACTGCAAACATTCAGTCGTGAATATGAAAACGCGATGCCGCTCTGCACGATGTCGCAATGGGGATGGCACACAAAACCAAAGCGCCATGGGCTCGAACAAACGCAACTGAAGCTGGCAACTTACGACACATATGGTCGGCAGGTTGGCTACCAAACCAGCTCCGAAGGACAGGCAGAACT
>JBKPQV010000513.1:0-7117 GCA_046734235.1 Acidobacteriota bacterium | reverse complement strand
GGACAAACCTCATCATTCTCGTTCGCTGAAGGGAACACACAAAATGCGACTTAGTACCCCAGACGTTGTGGTTCTGGTTCTCTATTTCGTTGCGATGATCTCGGTCGGCGTCTACGTCACACGGAGAGCTTCCCGGAATCTCGACTCCTATTTCCTGGGCGGAAAAAGTATGCCCTGGTGGTTGCTTGGTGTCTCAAATGCATCAGCGATGTGGGACATCACCGGCACGATGTGGTTTGTCTATATCCTTTACGCTTATGGAATGAAGGCCGTGTTTCTTCCGTGGGTCTGGCCAATCTTCAATCAAATATTCGATGCGGTCTATCTATCTAAGTGGATCAGAAGATCAAACGCGCGAACTGGTGCCGAATGGATCACGACGAGATTTGGCGGCGGCGCTGCAGGGGAACTTTCACGCGGAATAATTGTCTTGTTTGCTCTGATAAGCGTAGTCAGCTTTATCGGTTATGAATTTCAGGGTATTGGCAAGTTCTGTAAAGTTTTTCTGCCCTGGGATCTTTCGCCAAACACTTACGCCATTCTGTTGATGTCGATCACGGCAATTTATGTCGTGCTGGGCGGCATGCTGAGCGTAGTAATCACCGACTTTGCGCAATTCTGTTTGATGGCCCTGTCAGCTTTTGTAATTGGTGGAATTGCCATCGCAAAAGTCGATGCTGGCATGCTCAGCCAGGTAACTCCTGAGGGATGGCAAAGCTTGTTTTTTGGTTGGGACATTACGTTGAACTGGACGCAATTACTTCCCGCGATGAATACACATATCGCGAAGGAAGGCATCGCCTCGATGTTCGGCCTGTTCTTCATAGTAATGGTCTTTAAAGGGTTCCTCGTTAGCATGGCGGGCGCCGCGCCTAACTACGATATGCAGCGCATACTAGCGGCAAAGGATTCACGCGAAGCTAGTTTGATGAGCGCAATCGTTTCGGTGTGTTTGGTGCCTCGTTGGATTCTCATTGGCGGGATCACACTGCTTGGTCTTGTGTTTGTGACGCCGGAGTTTCGAAAGATGGGCGACAACATCGATTTCGAAACAGTGCTGCCATACGTAATTAATCGTTTTCTGCCGGCAGGTTTGGTCGGTGTTTTGTTGGCAGGATTGTTATCGTCGTTCATGGCGAACTTCAGCGCGACAGTAAACGCTGGTGCGGCTTACCTGGTGAACGACATCTACAAGAAGCACATTAATCCAGAAGCTGACAATCGCAAGCTCGTAAAGTTTAGTTATTTAGGATCGGTCTTGATCCTGGTCGCAGGGATAGTTATTGGAATCTATCTTCGCTCGATCACTCAGATCACTCAGTGGATCGTCGGTGGTCTCTATGGCGGGTACACTGCTGCCAACATCTTGAAGTGGTACTGGTGGCGTTTCAATGGTTACGGTTACTTCTGGGGCATGTTCGTAGGAATCATTTCCGCCCTGGCAGTGCCGGCTGTACTGCCGACGCTCGTGCCGGCCTTTCATGATCCAACCTATGCGTTTCCTCTCATCCTGTTGTTGTCGTTCATCGGGTGCATTGTTGGCACCTTACTGACCAAACCGGTCGACGAAGAGATCTTGAAGAACTTTTATCGAAATGTACGTCCATGGGGATTTTGGAAACCGGTGTACGACAAGATTGCTGCTGAAGATCCATCGATCGTGCGCAATACAAACGCTGGACGTGATCTATTGAATTGCCTTGTTGGAATTCCATGGCAACTTACGTTGGTCACCATTCCGCTTTACGTGATCTTCCGAGATGTGCGAGGAACGGTCATTTCACTTGTAGTACTCATATCAACATCGATCTTCCTGAAGATGTTTTGGTATGACAGGCTGGAAGCCGGAGATAAGCAATAACCCTGTGTCTCTGTGTTTGAAAAGAGCGTTGGTTTGCTGGGTCTCGTTTTAACACAGAGACGCAGAGAATACAGAGACGCAGAGAAGAACCTTTATGAAGATAATTCTCGTAATTCTAATCTCATGTGTCCCGGTGTTCGCGCAGAACGATATGCGCTACTTCATCACGCGCTCTGACGATCGGTTGATGGAGGGGGACAAGGAGTATCGCTTTATCTCCTTCAACATTCCGAATCTTCATCTTGTTGAAGACAACATGGCGTTTGAAGCGACCAACGAGTGGCGCTTTCCTGACGAGTTTGAAATTACCGATGCGCTAAACACCATCAAGCAAATGGGCGGTCGTGTGGTGAGAATGTACGTGATTTCGATCTGCAAGAAGAGTGGCCCAAACGCTATTCCCTGTCACGTTAAAAAGCCGGGTGAGTTTAATGAAGAAGCATTTCGCGCCCTGGATAAAGTGTTCGAAATCGCGAATCGGGTGGGAGTTCGCGTCATCATCCCACTCGTTGATAACTGGAAATGGTGGGGAGGCGCTGAACAATACGCTGAATATCGCGGTCTACCAGCGGCGGAATTTTGGACGAACCAGGAAGTGATTGGCGACTTCAAAAAGACGGTCGATTTCGTCGTTAATCGACGCAATACGCTTACGGGTAAGTTATACAAAGAAGATAAAGCGCTATTGGCCTGGGAAACTGGTAATGAAATCTATCCTCCTTATTCCTGGACCAAACAAATCGCTGGACAGATCAAATCGCTTGATTCAAACCATCTCGTGTGGGATGGCCTGTACATTGGTAACCGGCCCATTCAATCTGAAGCGCTAGCCGATCCGAATATCGATATTGTGTCGAGCCATCATTACCCCGGCGAGAACACCGGCGCGGAAAAGATGGTTGACGACATCAAAAAAATCCGTAAGGAGATTGCTGGGAAAAAAGTTTACGTTGTTGGCGAGTTTGGATTTATTCCACCGGCGGGCATTCAAAAGGTTTTGGATGCTGTGATTACTGAGGGCCTATCGGGAGCGATGATCTGGAGTTTGCGTTATCACAACCGTGATGGTGGGTTCTACTGGCATTCAGAGCCAGCAAGCGCAAGTCTCTATAACCCTTATCACTATCCGGGCTTTCCGAGTGGCGAAGGCTGGAACGAAACAGCGACATTGAAAGTAATGCGTGCCAAAGCTTTCGAAATTCGTGGTTTGAAAGAGCCTCCGTTTGAATCACCGGCGGCGCCAAAGTTATTACCGATCAAGACTCCTTCAGCGATCTCGTGGCAAGGCTCGGTCGGCGCTTCGACTTACTCAGTAGAACGCGCCAATTCACCAGCCGGTCCATGGACTGTTGTTGGTAAGGATGTCGATGATACATGGGTTAGATATCGACCGTTATTTTCAGATCCGAAAGTGGTTCCTGGCAGCACTTATCTTTATCGCGTGAAAGCAAACAACCCGGCGGGCTCGTCGGCGCCTTCGAATGCAGTTGAAGTTGTTGCCAGTGACCAGTACGTTGTCGATGAGATGTTGGATTTTTCAAAGATTCTCTCTCATAGCGAAAAGCTAAGACTGGAGTCAGCTAACGCGCGGCCATACAAGGAAGATCCGCATCGCTTGAAAGGCGGAGCGGGTGATTGGCTGATATATGAAGTGAGTGGGCAGCTCCAATCTGCCCGCGTCTTCACTTTGGCTGAGAATGACCAGAAGATTTTGGAGTTCTATATCTCAACCGATAACAAAACATATTCACCGTTAGTACCGTTCGTGACTAAGTATCCGACCGGGATTAACTTGTACGGTTACAAGTTGCCGGTGGAGTTCAGGGTTGAAGCTGAGAAATTGAACGCGCGATATCTAAAAATTGTTTTTGCCGATGATCTGCAAATCAGTCGCGTTGATTTGAGATTTTGATAAGAAGTTCTTTCGGGAGGTTTAATGGAACGTAGCGATTTTGATTATCGCCTTGAACAGTTGATGAACCAGCACGAAGAGCTCGTGGTTAATATGAATGAACGGGCCGGACTGGGTAATGGCATATTCACTCGATATCAGAATCCGGTACTCACCGCTGCCCATACCCCAATCTTCTGGCGCTACGATCTCAGCTACGACACAAATCCAAACTTGCTGGAACGACTGTTCATCAACGCTGTCTTCAATTGTGGTGCGATGGAATTTGAGGGCAATTTTGTATTGGCAGTCCGAGTGGAAGGCGCTGATCGTAAATCATTCTTTGCGATCGCTGAGAGTCATAACGGCATCGACAATTTTCGTTTTTGGGATTACCCGATCACCATGCCCGAGACCGAGGTTCCCGATACAAACGTTTATGACATGCGACTCGTGCGACATGAAGACAGTTGGATCTATGGCTTGTTTTGCACGGAGCGAAAGGATCCAAAAGCAGCTCCTGGGGATCTATCATCGGCAGTTGCGCAGTGTGGTATTTCCCGCACGAGAGATCTGCTGGAGTGGGAACGACTTCCTGATCTCAAAACAAAATCTCCGCAACAACGAAATGTTGTCTTGCATCCCGAGTTCATAAACGGAAAGTACGCGCTCTACACGCGACCGCAGGATGATTTCATCGAAGCCGGTTCGGGAGGTGGTATCGGTTGGGGATTGTGCGACAGCATGGAACATGCAGTAATCGATAATGAGATCATCATCGACCATCGCGAATATCACACGGTTAAAGAGGTAAAAAACGGCCTTGGTCCGGCGCCGATAAAAACAAAAAACGGTTGGTTACACCTGGCCCATGGAGTTAGAGGCACCGCCGCGGGATTACGTTACGTTCTCTATCTTTTCCTCTGCGACCTAAATGAGCCGTGGCGAATGACTCATCAACCCGGCGGGTACTTTCTGGCCCCTGAAGGTGAGGAACGAATAGGTGATGTTTCGAACGTTCTGTTTAGCTGTGGCTGGATTGAAAAGGAAGGAAAAGTTTTCATCTATTACGGATCTTCAGATACACGAATTCACGTTGCTACCAGTAAAGTTGAAAAGTTGCTGGATTACGTTCTGCACACTCCACCTGATGCGTTGCGGTCGTATGCGAGTGTCGAGCAACGCAACGAGCTTATCGCGAAGAATCTGGAACTACTTAGCCGCTAGTTCCTTCCAGGGCGATGATGAACACCTGAATAAGTTGAAAGACCTTGAATGTGAGGACCCCGAACGTAAACGTTGAGAACGATACAAGTAGGTAGAGAAATTTGATCCGGCAGCGGATCTGTTTTGTTGCCAGGGGCGCAAACTCTTCGCTCTGTGAGGCAAGACCGAGTCCGATTAATTCCGGCGATTTGTTGGTGACACACTCGTGCCTTCTCTATGAACTCTCTGCGTCTCTGAGTTCTCTCGCGTCTCTGCGTTGAATTGATCTTTAAGATCTTAAATGCTGGAAGATGCAAAGAGTTTTATGAGTTGCCGAGAAACCTAGAATGAAAACGATCTTCTTCATTATTGCGTGTTGGATTACTACCTTCGCCGCGCCAACCATAGACATCAAGGTTGATCAAGTTGGTTACTTACCTGATGCCCCTAAGATGGCATTCGTCGTTTCTACTAAACCCGCAAATGAGTTCCTGGTCCGAACCGAACAAGGATCAGAAGTCTTTCGTGGAAAACTCACGGGGCCAGTCGCAGATACCGACTCAGGCGACCAAGTGCAGGTCGCTGACTTCTCCGCGTTTGAGCGCTCGGGCGTCTTTTATCTTGAAGTGCCTGGTGTAGGAAGAAGTTGGGACTTCCAAATTAGCAAAGGAGTTTATGCACGCGCGTTTTATCTCACGATGCGCAGTTACTACGGACAGAGATGCGGTGCGGCGGTGGATCTCGGCACAGAGTTTCCAAATTACAAACATGCGGCTTGCCATCTGAGGGGGGCATTTCACTCAACATCCGGAAAGACTGGACCTCGCGTTTCAGCAAAAGGTTGGCATGACGCAGGTGACTATGGTCGTTACGTTGTAAACTCCGGAATCTCGACTGGTGAATTGCTCTGGACCTGGGAGCTCTTCGGATCTCATATCAAAAACATCAGCCTCAAAATCCCCGAGTCGAACAATTCGATTCCTGACATCCTCGACGAGATTCGTTGGAACCTCGATTGGATGTTGACGATGCAGGATGACGATGGCGGCGTCTGGCATAAACAGACGAGCGAAAATTTCGCCGAATTTGTAATGCCGGAAAACGATAAGCTCATCAGCTACGTGATCGGTACAGGGAAGGATCCTTACAAAGGATCCACCGCCACCGCTGATTTTGCCGCGGTCATGGCAATAGCCGCACGTGTTTACAAACAATTCGATCCCGAGTATGCGCAATCCTGTTTGCGAGCAGCGGAAAAAGCCTGGGAGTGGTTGCAGAAATATCCGAACGTAACTTTTCGCAATACCAATAACGTTTTGACGGGTGGTTATGGTGATAACGATTGTCGCGATGAATTGGTATGGGCCGCCGCCGAGTTGTGGCGCACCACAAAACACGACACTTATGAACGTTTCTTTCTCGATAACTATGAAGAACAGTTGAAGACCTTGAGCGCTGTGACTCCCCCCGGCTGGCCTCGTGTGGGTCCGTTAGCACTCTGGACCTATGCGATTGCTGTGGGCAGCAACAAGGAAGCAACCGAGAAGATCAAAGCGGCTTGTATCAAAGCCGCTGATGAGATTACCGTACGAACTTCTGCCAACGGATATCGGGTTAGTTTGGTTAAGCGTGACTATGTTTGGGGATCTAACGGAGTTGCAGCGAACTACGGTGTGCAACTGTTAGTTGCTAACCTGATGAAGGCTGACGCTCGTTACATCCAGGTCGCAAACGATAATCTTCACTACTTGCTTGGACGCAATGCCTTATCGTTGTCTTTCGTTACCCAACTCGGTGAACATCCGTTTCGTCACCCTCATCATCGACCTAGTCAAGCTGACAACAATGCCGAACCATGGCCAGGATTATTGTCGGGTGGACCAAATCAGTATCGGAACGATCCAGCGATGTCAAAGTTAGGACCTTTACCTTCGGCAAAAATGTACATGGATGAGTGGGAAAGTTACGCGACGAACGAGATCGCGATTAATTGGAATTCTGCGTTGGTGTTCTTGATTGCGGGATTACTGCCAAACTGATGATTAACTCTTCTCTGCGTCTCTGCGACCTCTACGTTAAATCTAATTTCCAGATTGACGAGATGTATTTAACGCAGAGATCGCAGAGACGCAGAGAAGAATCGAATCCTGCACTATTCA
>JBKPQV010000512.1:0-14967 GCA_046734235.1 Acidobacteriota bacterium | reverse complement strand
CGCCGAAGTTCTTTAGTCGCTTCGCCATCAAAAGGCGACTCAGGATCTATCAGAATGCGTAGCAGTCGCGGTTGGTCCTCCTTGTCGAGCGTATCCAGCGCCAACTGAACACGATCAGCGAGAAACTTTTCGAACTGAGCCTCGATAGGATAGTTGATTCTGCCGAGGCAACCCACTGCCTCTCCTTCTCCGGAAATTTCCAAGGGCAAACATGCCGGACACTGCGGACAGATGGTTGTTGCCTGCTGCATCTTTTCAATTTCTGAGCGGGCACTTTCGACCCACTGCAGTTTGTCGATTGATGGGGCACTTACATCTCCCGTGGTTAACTTTGCATGCAAACTACTTAAACGGCCCCAATGGCGTAGGTGTTGTTCAGAATAATTTGCTCTAAGCGGGCAAGCGTATTGCAGTGCGAATTCCAGGGACATAGTCGTCGTTCTTTGTATTTGGCTCTTTCTACGTTGTACTCCTCCATACCAAAGTACAAAATACCAAGAACAAAGTACAAAGCACCAAGTTCACAGCCAAATGAAACCTAAGCCACCATCCCGTCTTTATCCTCCCGGGCCAAGACGTGGTCTGCCGTTCAGGAGTCTTTTGTCTTACCGTCGCGGACCGTTGCCCTACTTTCAAAACCTCGCCCAAACCTATGGTGACATTTCATTTTTCAAAATCGGACCGCAGGAAGCCTTCTTTGTAAATCATCCAGACTTAATCAAAGACGTTCTCGTAACAAACCACCAGAACTTTATGAAGGGCCTGGTTCTGCAGCGCGCCAAGCGATTGCTTGGCGAAGGTCTGCTCACCAGCGAAGGTGAATTCCACCGGCGCCAGAGGCGGCTTGCCCAACCTGCATTTCATCGACAAAGAATTGCCTCGTATGCGGAAGCAATGGTCCATTACGCTAACCGTACGAGTGATCGTTGGCATGATGGGGCGACGCTCGACATCTCAGAAGAGATGATGCGACTCACGCTTGGCATCGTCGGCAAAACTTTGTTCGATGCTGACGTTGAATCCGAGTCCGGTGAAGTCGGTGAAGCCATGGCGGTAGTTATGGAACTCTTCGACACGTTGACACTGCCATTCTTCGAGTTGCTCTCGAAACTACCGTTGCCTCAACTGCGCCGTTTTGATGCTGCAAGAACCCGACTTGATAACATTATTTTTAGTTTGGTTGAAGATCGTCGACGCAGCGGAGTTGATCGTGGTGATTTGTTATCAATGCTGTTATTGGCCCAGGACGAAGAAGGCGACGGTGGGCAAATGACAGATCAGCAACTACGCGACGAACTGATGACCATATTTCTCGCCGGCCATGAAACGACGGCTAACGCATTAACGTGGACATGGTATTTGCTGTCGCAGCATCCGGAAATTGAAGCGAACCTTCATAGAGAGGTTGACGATGTCCTTGGCTCACGAGACGCCACTTTCGCAGACGTGGCAAATCTCCGATATACAGAAATGGTGCTCGCTGAATCGATGAGGTTATTTCCACCAGCCTGGGCAATCGGCCGGCTCTCAACCACTGACTGCGAACTTGGCGGTTACGCAGTGCCCAGAAAGTCCCTGGTTATTGTTAGCCAGTATGTGATGCATCGCGACGATCGTTATTACACGGCCCCATTAACTTTCGATCCCTCACGCTGGACTGAGACTGCACGCGAAGCGCGTCCGCAGTTTGCTTATTTTCCCTTCGGAGGAGGGCCGCGTCGTTGTATTGGCGAAGGCTTTGCCTGGATGGAGGGAATACTATTGTTGGCCACTCTCGGTCAAAAGTGGAAATTGCGACTCGTTCCGCACCATCCAGTCGCGTTAAAACCCTTAGTTACGCTGCGACCAAAACATGGAATGAAGATGACGATCTCTAAGAGGTGAAATGCTTTTAACCACGAAGCCACAAAGCCTAAAAGGCACAAAATTTTGTCTCTCAACTAGGATCTAATTAGTGTCTTCGAGTCTTTGAGTCTTCGTGGTTAAATGATCTCTGTACCATTGTGATAATCTTTGCTCAATTCCCACTAACGAGCGCCTAGAAAGGTCTGTCCATGGCAATCAGTCAAGAACTCCTGGAAATACTTGCATGTCCGGCTTGTAAAGCGAAGGTTGAACTTAAGCCGGACGGAAATGCCTTAAAGTGCGTTGAGTGTAAACGCGTTTATCCAATCAAAGACGACATTCCAGTCATGCTGATTGATGAAGCCACTATCGAAGAGTAAGCAATGAATAGCTTACGCGACATCGTTGAATCGTCACCGCAGCTGCGATCTATCGAATCAAAAGCAGCAGCACAAGGTAACGAATCAGATCCCCAGCCACTTGGCCCAGCTCGCTGGGACTGGGAAGTTGTTCGGCGAATCCTCATTGTGCGACTTCGTTCAATTGGCGACACAGTACTGGCAACGCCGTCGCTAACAGCCCTCAAACGATTCGTACCAAACGCAGAGATCGATATCCTGGTTGAGGATTGGGTAGCGCCCGTTCTACAGGGACATCCTTACATCAATAAGATCATCACGATCACCCGAGCGAGCCTTACTGCTCGAGCCCGTGTAGCAGGCGAAATTCGCTCATCACGTTACGACGTTGTTTACAACCTTCACGGTGGCACCACTGCAACCATCCTGACTCGAACCACAGGCGCCAGGAACCGCGTTGGTTATTCGACTTACCAGTATTCTAATCTGCACAACCATCAAGCTCCGTCCTCGTCTGATCTGTGGGGCCAACAAAAAACTCACTCAGTTGAACAACAACTCGCACTGTTAGGTTGGACCGGTGTGCCGGTTACCGATCGTCCACCAACCCAACTCGCGATCACCGAAGAGGCACGGGCATCTGTCGAGAAAAAGCTTAACTCCGCACAGATAACAACTGATCGATTAGCGCTAGTGCACCCGGCTGCGGCCTTTGCTACCAAACAATGGGCTACTGACAAGTTTGCTCGAACCGTTGAGTTTCTTCACGAGGCCGGGTTCGCGACGGTTGCCATTGCGGGTCCGAACCAAACGTCAGTTCTAAATGATCTAATTTCCAACTCGAGACCAAAAATCGTTACCCTTGAACTTTCTTTACCGGAAGTTACCGCCCTGGCAAGTCGCTCGGCGTTGTTTGTCGGTAACGACAGCGGCATTGCCCACATCGCCAGCGCGGTTGGAACTCCTTCAGTTGTTATTTTTGGTTCCTCAAATATCGCTCATTGGCGACCATGGAACCGATCGGCTGCCGAAGTAGTCTATGAAGAAATGCCATGTCAACCTTGTCATGGTTATTACTGTGAAAAGTTTGAACAGCCGGAATGTATTCTGCGCGTGCCTGTCTCACGAGTGACGGCAGCGATTGAACGAGTACTTGCGGGCTCTCAATTCTAAATGGAACAGCTGTCGCAAAAACGGGCTAACGAAATACTCGACACTATTCGCGATCGCAGGATTGTGGTCCTCGGCGACGTCATGCTCGACGAATTTGTATGGGGTGATGTTACGCGCATTTCTCCGGAAGGCCCTGTACCAGTCGTGGATGTGCGACGCGAGTCGGTTCGCCTGGGAGGTGCCGCGAACGTTTTGGCTAATCTCGTCGCGCTTGGCACCAAAGGAAACGTAATTGGCGTGGTTGGGGACGATGCAACCGGCGAACGTTTGCGCGTCAGCCTTACAGAGCTTGGTGGACATCAGGACAGTCTAATTGTTGATGCTGACCGGCCGTCGACCTCGAAAACGCGAATCGTTGCGCACAATCAATTGGTCGTTCGAGCTGACCGTGAATCGCGCAAACCAGTTAACGGCAAAATCGAAGAACAGATAATTTCGCGTTTGCATGAGGAACTGGAGAGCGCGTCGGCCTTCGTAATTTCGGATTACGACAAAGGAGTAGTGACGCCTCGAGTACTAGCTGAAGTCTTGCCGTTTGCATATGAGCGTTTGCCCGTTTTAGTTGACCCAAAGCTACGAAACTTCAACTCGTATCGCCCGGCGACATTAATCACGCCAAACCATCACGAGGCGCTTCGCATGAGCAATACCGAGGACGATACAGACGAAGGCCTCTACGAAGCCGCAAAACTGATCCAAAAACGTTTGGAGTGTGATTCAGTTTTGATCACACGAGGCGACAAGGGGATGCTGTTACTGGGAAGTGATGATAAACCAGCTTACGTTAAGACTGCCGCTCGTGAGGTCTACGATGTAACTGGTGCCGGAGATACCGTTATTGCTGCGCTCGCGGCCGGACTGGCTTCAGGGGCCACTTTGATCGAGTCTGCAATGTTCGCTAACCAGGCTGCGGGCATTGTTGTCGGCAAAGTCGGAACGGCTACGGCCAGCGCTGAAGAGCTCAGAACCGCCTTCAAGGCTTAAGAGAGATCCTAAAAGGTAAACCTAACTTGCGCCGGGTGACGAAATGATCGGGAAAACACTCCGCAATTATCGCATCACTGAAAAACTCGGCGTCGGTGGACAAGGCGCAGTTTACAAAGCCACCGACGGCAAACTTGGACGCAGCGTTGTAATCAAGGTTTTACCTGCTGAGCTGACCTCGAAAGAAGCAAACCTGAAACGATTCGAACGTGAAGCCCGACTCGCGTCTTCACTTGATCATCCAAACATATGCACGATTTTTGACCTCGATGAAGTGGAGGGTGTTCACTTCATTGCGATGCAGCACGTCGAAGGCAAGAACGTGCGTCAATTGGTTGCGGGCCGACCGCTCGATCTAAAAACAGCCTTGCTTATCGGAATCCAGGTAGCAGACGCGCTTGCCGCCGCACACACACGCGGGATCATTCATCGCGATATCAAATCAGGTAACGTAATGGTGACACCATCGGGTCAGGTGAAAGTTCTTGATTTTGGCCTGGCCAAACTGCTGGACGACGATGAAGCGGCTACCACCGGAATTCACCGAACGGAATTAACTGAAGTGGGTGTGCCCTATGGAACTGCGACATACGCAGCACCCGAACAAGCCCGCGGCGACCGCGTTGATAAGCGAGCAGACGTCTTTTCCACCGGAGTGCTTTTGTATGAAATGCTGACCGGCACCTGGCCGTTTCGCGGCAAAACCACAATTGACGTACGTCACGCCGTTTTGCACGACGCTCCAATTCCGATAGCAGAGCTGCGCCCGAGCGCGATTCCGCCTCGTTTACAAACAATCGTGGATCGAGCAATGGAAAAAGAGCCGCGCAATCGTTTCCAAAATATGGAAGAGTTCCGCAACGAGCTACGCTCGGTGCTCCAGGAATTAGACAGTAGTGTCGCCGCAATGCAAGGTGTCACGCCGGAACCACCAAAGCATTTGCCAGGCGCTAATCCGGTAAAACGAGCCGTTCGTTGGTTGAAGTCGATAACAAAAACCGAATCGCCTTACCTCACAAGTTCTCAACGACAGACGCTCGATGAAACACCGCAAACAACTGTTGCCGATCGCGATAAGAAGAGCCTGGCAATTCTGCCATTTCGCAATCTGAGCAATGACCCTGCGAAGAGTTTCTACGAGTTTTCACTCGCCGATGCTGTTATTACTGAGTTGGCTCGAATTCGATCATTGGTGGTTCGGCCCTCGTCGGTAATAGCAAAGTTTCAAGGCCAATTGGTTGATCCACGAGAGGTGGGGCGTGAGCTAAACGTAAATGCCGTGCTTGCTGCCGGATTTATTCATGCAGGCGAAACATTTCGCGTGACTGCTCAACTGCTGGACGTTGAGTCAGGAGATATCCTTTGGAGCGATCGTATCGATACCGCAGCGTCAGACATTATCGCGCTGCAGGACACGATCGCTCAGCGAATCGTAGAAGGTTTGAGCCTTGAACTCAGTCCCGCCGAGCAAGTCGGTACAGGTAAAGCGTCGACAAAAAATCCCGCCGCCTACGAACAGTATTTGCGTGGTCGCGATTTGTTTGCCCGCTTCATCTTCCGAAGTATTGCGGAAGAGGATTGCGCGCAGGCCATTGAGCATTTCGAAAGAGCGATTGAACTCGACCCAAACTTTGCACTAGCGTATGACGGAATAGGTGCCGCTTACGTCAACCGTGTTTTCAAGGGCTTCGGTGGATCAGAAGATTATGAGCGAGCGGAAGAAGCCTTCAGCAAAGCGTTAGCCATCGACGGCAACATCTTTGAAGCGCGAATGTTAATGGTCTTCATCTACCTATGGCGTGGCGAAAAACAAAAGGCCCGCGCGGAGGTAAATCGAACTCGCAAAGAAGCTCCGAATGAAGCTGTTGTTTACTTTGTTAAAGGGCTGCTTCACCGGCTCGATGGTCAATATCGTCGCGCCCTGCGAAGCTATGATCGTCTTGCGCGCCTTGATCCAGCCGCGCATGTCGTGGCGAGTTACATGAGAGCGCTCGTCTACATGAACATGGGCCGCTTCGACGATGCGTTTAAACAACTCGACAATGCTGAAGAACCCGATAACCCATTGGTTCGCACCTTTCGGGCCTTAGGGATGTATTACACCGGTCAAACGGATGAGGCTGTCGAGCTGATGCGTGATGTCGTAACCAAACATCCAAACATGCATGGCATTCGTCCTTTCATGGCAATGTTCTTAAGCGCCCAAGGCAAACACGATGAAGCTTTGGCGCAATTGAACGAAAACGTCAAACGAAACGGCGAGGTCGATGCTGATATTGCCTACTCGATTGGATCCGTCTACTCGCTTGTGGGAATTGCGAGTGAAGCCTTCGAATGGCTTGAACGATCAATCGCGCTCGGTAATGAGAATTTGCCTTGTTTCGAAAGCGATCCAAACTGGAATAATTTGCGAGGCGATCCGAGATTTTTGGAGTTGTTGAACAAGGTAGGAGGCTTAAAAGCTGCGGCTGCTGGGGCTGATGACGATTAAGCCTTGACTCATCGGGAACAAAACTAAACAAACATGATCAGTCGACTACACAGGTCTAAACTCGCGCTTTTTGTATTCCTTGCTCTTTGGCTAACCACGGTGCCGGCAGGTGCTTCCATTCAGGCGCAGCGCCAACGGCAGGCTACTGAGCAAACTCCAGCGGCGCCACAGCCAAGCCCATCTCCTTCCGCTTCGCCCGTCGCCAGTCCGTCATCACCAACTGTAGTTCCGCAACTGAAGGCTTCGAATCCAACGAAATCCCTTTCAGAGTTGCAGGCAAGGATCAATGAGATCCTGGACAAGCCTGAACTGTCGTCAGCGATGGTCGGCGTAAAGGTTGTATCACTCGATACAGGGAAAACTTTGTTTGAGGAAAACGCGCATAAGCTGTTGCGACCAGCTTCCAACATGAAGATCTACACGGTGGCAACTGCGCTTGATCGCCTAACTCCTGACTTTCGTTTTAGTACTTCAGTTTATGCCACGACCCGCCCCGACTCGTCTGGCGTCATCAAAGGAGACCTGACCATTTATGGTCGTGGTGATCCGTCGATCGCGGCGCGCTTCAACAACGGAGACTACTTCAAAGGAATTAACGATCTAGCTTCTCGAATCGTCGCAGCAGGAGTGAAACGGGTAGATGGAGACCTTGTTGGTGATGAAAGTTACTTCGTGGGACCTCAGTATGGCGCTGGTTGGGAATGGGAAGATCTAACGTGGCATTACGGAGCTGAAGTAACGCCTTTGACAGTGAACGACAACGCGCTCGATCTCTTCATCAAGCCGGGACCTGCAATCGGTAAACCGGCTCTCATAACCACTGGTCCACCAGATCCACTGTTAAAAATAGTCAATAAGATAACGACTTCCGCAAAGGGTAGCCGAAGAGACATCTCGATTTCGCGCGACTTGGGCGCAGATGAAATAACCATCAGTGGCAGTGTTCCGCTTGAAGATAAAGGCTACACCGGTGGGATCGGAATTTCACATCCTGCGATGCTTTTCGTTTACCTCCTTCGATCATCGCTTACTCAACGTGGCGTGACTATCAAGGGACGCTCGCGTACACAGAACCTCGATTCGGATATAACGACTCCTGCGAACACAACGTCTTTCGTTAATGCCAGTATGATCCCCACCGCAAAACAGGCACCGGTGGAAATTGCTACGATGCAATCACCGCCCTTCAGTATTGTCGCC
This sequence comes from Acidobacteriota bacterium, assembly GCA_046734235.1. Classification (GTDB taxonomy): domain Bacteria; phylum Acidobacteriota; class Blastocatellia; order Pyrinomonadales; family Pyrinomonadaceae; genus PSRF01. The sequence continues at coordinate 6,915 of JBKPQV010000512.1, read as the reverse complement.
GCACAAACACTAAAACCGAGTCAAAACCTTTACACCGAACTCATACTTCGCACGCTTGGCAAAGTTGCACCAACACCACCCACCAGCGATTCCGCCGCAAACCAAACGACCGAAGATCTCGGCATTGAATCAGTTAAAGCATTCTTGAAAACTATCGGCATCAGAGCTGAATCGTTGGTATTGAGTGATGGCTCCGGATTGTCGCGCAACGACATGATTACGGCAGAGGCTTCAGTTCAATTACTGACGTTTATGAACCAACACCGCTATGCGAGCGTTTTTAGGGACGCTCTTCCCATTGCCGGGGTAGATGGCACGTTGCGCACGCGGTTACGTAATACGCCAGCTGAAAACAATTTGCGGGCAAAGACTGGGTCTCTAAGTTCGGCAGCAAGTTTGAGCGGTTATGTTACGACGGCTGCCGGCGAGAAGTTGGCATTTTCGATAATGGTCAATAACTACCCACGTGACGTTGAGCCGCGTCAGGTTTGCATCGATCCAATAGCAGTGTTGCTTGCGTCGTTTGCGGTGAAATCAGAGTAACCCGTTATTGGCGGAACGAAAGAATTAACCACCAAGGCACGAAGACACAAAGACACGATTTGACTGACAATTTACGATATTTTGTGTCTTAGTGTCTTTGTGACTTTGTAGTTAAGTTCCTCTCGGTATTCATAACTATGGCACCAAAATTTACAAAATTTCACGGCTTAGGAAACGATTACATCGTTTTCGAGGCAAAGGAACTTTCTGACATCTTTGACCTCGGCGCCTTTGCCAGGCAAATTTGTAATCGTCACTACGGGGCTGGTTCCGATGGAATCGCTATCGTAAGCGAAGCGGACAACGGTGAGGCCGATTTCAAAGTACGCATCTTCAATCCTGATGGTAGCGAAGCTGGATTATCCGGAAACGGTACTCGCTGCGCTGCTGCTTATCTTTACTACAAAGGTCTCTGGAGCGCTGATGAACTATTGCTCACAACTCGCACAGGTTTAAAGCGCTACTTTCCACGTGAAATCAATCCTGAAGGCAAGTATGTTTTCGAGTCGGAACTTGGCCAGCCCAAATTCGATCCACCATCAATTCCCATGATTGTAGAGTCACCAGTGGAACGAGTAATTGGCTATGAACTTCCAGTTGCGGGCAAAACATTTCCTGTAACCGCAATGCAAATGGGCAATCCAATGTGTTGCATCTTCGTAGACGACTTCGATTCCCTTGATTGGCGCAGCATAGGCAAATTTATAGAGAACCATCCCCAGTTTCCTGATAGAACCAACGTAGTCTTCGTCCGCGTACTCGAGCGAAAAGTGCTGGAACTTCGAATTTGGGAACGAGGAGTGGGCGAAACGTCCGCTTCTGGCACCTGTTCCTGCGGAGGAGCAATCGCCGCGATGGTGAATGATAAAGCCGATCGCGATGTACGGGTGTTGATGGAAGGAGGCGAAGTCAAAATCACCTGGCGCTCGGACAGCGAAGTTGTGATCACCGGAAGCGCTGAAGTAGTCTATAGCGGTGAGTGGTTGTCCTGAGTCCTAAAAGCGGAACATGTCCCCGATGAACTCCTTCCGACTCAAATCTTCGTATACCTGTCTTTTGCTTTTGTTTGTTGTGTTCTCTGCCTTATCGGCTTCCGGCTGTGGCAGTAAGGAAATCAAGGGAACAGAGGTGAAAGCTGCGGAGCCTCCCAAACCGCCACCGTCAGTTCCGATGTGGCTGGGCAGTCCTTCCCGTAACTTCTTCGGTACTGGTCCCTGGTCAAATGAACCCCTACAAGTCGTTTGGGAATTCGAAACCAAATCAATCGCCGGCAGGCTGCACAAAGACCCCTGGGGCGGCACCAGTTGGCCAGGTCAACCATCAGTAGACGGTAAACATGTGTATTTTGGTTCCGCAGATGGCAATCTTTACTGCCTAGATGTCAATGACGGATCCTTATTGTGGAAGTATCAAACTGCCGACAGCCTAAAAGCAACGCCTGCAATCGCAGGTGATCGAATTATTGCCAGCGGTCTGGATCATTTCATCTATTGTGTCAGTAAGAAAGACGGCTCGCTGATTTGGAAGTTCCAAACTGGTTTCGAGGTAGATTGTGGGTCCGCCATTATTGGCAATCGAGTTTACTTCGGCGGTGAAGACGGTTTCTTCTACTGTCTAAACCTTGAAGACGGTTCACTGATCTATAAAACAGAACGACTCGGCTCGATGGAGGGAAGCTTTTCCGCTGTCGATGAACGCATCTACATTGGCACTGAACAGGGTGACTTGTTCTGTCTGAATATGGCCGATGGTTCAGTTTTTTGGAAAGCGCGAATCGGGGCTGACTCCGACTCCACTCCGGCAGTCGCCAATGGCATGGTTTACACGGCCGCTGAGAACGGTTTCGTTTATGGTTTTCGCCAATCAGATGGTTCGTTGGTTTGGAAGTTTCGTACCGAAGGCTCAAGTAACGGGATTTGGGCGAGTCCAATCGTCGAGAATGGCCGCGTGCACATTGGTTCAAGCAATCACTACTTGTACTGTTTGACCGCTGATAAAGGCGAAGTAGTTTGGAAGTACAAAGCCCGCGGGCCGATATGGGGAACTTCACCCTTGGTTGATGGACGTCTGGTCATTGGCGATAAGGCAGGATGGATACATACCATCTCCGCTGCAGACGGAACATCGATCAGCGAGCTTAAGATTGGTGATAATATAAATTCAACTCCGGCAGTCTTAAATGGCCGAGTTTACATTGGCGCATTCAATGGGAAGCTTTACTGCTTGAAATAGCTTGTTAGTTTATCTCGTAGACAACACTATCGATGGTCAAGGGGCAAGCCCGCGCGAAGTGCGCGCCGTGCTTGGTCGTTTAGTTCCCGAACTCGAGATCCTCATCGAACAATTCCACAACGTGTCGTTGGAGCGAGTACGTAGTCTTCGTCCATCACACATTATTCTCAGTGGACAGAGTCATCCTTGGGAGATGTACACACCTGAATCACTTGCTGGTGTGTTCGCCGTTATCAAACAGGCCAGTCAACCAATCTTAGGCGTATGTGGAGGCCATCAACAGATCGCACTCGCGTATGGTGCAAAGGTTGGATTGATGGGACGTCTCGAACCTGGCGAAGGCTATCAAGGAGCGAAGCGAGAACGTGGCTTTCTTCCAGTTAAGAACACTGGTGAAGGGCTTTTCAAAGGACTACCATCCGAGATTACCGTTTGGCATAACCACTGTGATGAAGTGAAAGAGCTCCCTGACGGATTTAAAGCGACCGCTTCTAATGAAACTTGCGAAATCCAGGCGATGCAGCAAAAGGGCCGACGCCTCTTCGGGGTACAATTTCACCCAGAACTGTTCAATGAGGAGCATCCTGAGGGGCAGCAGATAGTTGAGAACTTTCTGCACTCATAATTAGGTCAATCTGCCCGATTTTTGGTCCTCTGTCGATGTGACTGTACGGATTCTTCCTAACCCCCGATATTTCAGTAATTACCCAAAATATCTCCATTTTTTCTCACAATTGTCGTTTGAACTCTCCCAAAAGTGTGTGCTAGGTTCCCTTTGAATTCGCGAGCACACCTGCTCGCTTTTTCGCTTTTCAATCCCAGATCTTTTCAGCGCACCGCATCAAGGATGCAAGCCCCCAACCTCGGCTGACCAATGAAGGACTCCTAGAGCCAGGGGACGAGTCATAGGAAAGAACGGACTCGCGCAGGACGCTGAAGGGTAAAAGTAAACATCGGACAGGAGACCCGAATTTGAAAGTCAAATCGATCTTTAATGGAAGTGCGGGTGTATGTTGCACGGCACTTCTGAGTTGTTCTTTTATTTTGTCTGCCTCAGTTTCGTCGGCAGAACCCCTCACCTCACCAACGCAACAACAAACAGCAAAACAAAATTCATCAATTGAAACTGCGGTCGTCGTGTCGGACGACACTGCTGTAAAAGGATCTTTAGGTAACTCAGTTGCTACGGTTCTGCCCGAGCCTGTTTATGCAGCTCCTCCGGCTTCTTATGTTGCCACGGCTTACAGCCTGAGAGGTCGCACGGCAAGCGGTGTGTACGTTAGCAAAGGTTTGATTGCTGCTGATCCACGACTCCTGCCATTGGGCTCAAGAGTTAAGCTCGAAGCTGGAAACTACAGTGGTGAATATCTGGTTGCCGACACTGGCGGTGCCGTCCGTGGACGACGCATCGACATCTGGACACCAACCTCCCGCGAAGCAATGCGCTTTGGCAAGCGCGTAATCAAGCTCACCGTTTTGAGCTACGGCGGGAAGCGGAAAGCCGCTCACTCAACAGCTAAATAGACGGTTTCGAAGATAGATTGGAATACCACGAGACTCTAAGTCGCGTGGTATTTTTCTTTTGCCTCAAATCCAATTGCAGTTGGTTTCAATTTCAACCTGGACAGGATTACAAGATTAACAAGACACTACAGGCTTTAGACCTTGTGAAAACTCTTCTAATTCCCCCAAGCTTCAGCTTGGAGTCAGCCCAGGCTCCTGCATTTTTGAACCGTTTCAACGGTTTACTCAATTAGCGTCACTCGGGAAACCGTTTAAAACGGTTCTGCAACTTGATCGAGCGGTGACCCCAAGCTGAAGCTTGGGAGAATGAGAAGAGTTTTCGCAAGGTCTAAAGCCTGAAGTGTCTTGTTAATCTTGTAATCCGGTCTGGGGTTGAAGTTGAACTCTAGCCCGAGCGTTTCGGGACTGACGCCGGCGGTGTCTGACTTTTTGTTCAAAGAGCATGAAGACAGGTGTGCAGTATCTAATCCCGACACACCGAGGCACAGAGAAGAGTTAATCAACATGTTAAGATTCGCTACCGCTTTAATGAAGTTTGAGGAAGAAGGTTTTGATTCTTAATGTCATCGGCCCAGTCTGCCAATCAACAAATTCCTATCGCCGAACCACTTGTTGAAGTACGTCGCGGAGCAATAACTGAGTCACGCCACCGTGGACACATCGTAGTCGTTAATCCACAGGGTGAAATCCTGGCTTACTTGGGTGACCCGGCAAATGTGACCTTCCTTCGTTCATCCGCAAAACCGTTTCAAGCAATTCCGCTTTTAGTCTCCGGCGCCGCGGATCGATTTGGCTTCAACGATCAGGAAGTCGCGATGGCCTGCGCGTCACACAATGGTGAACCGATTCACACTGAGATTGTAGCGGAAATGCTAAAGAAGATTGGTCTGGAACCATCGGCACTTAAGTGCGGCGTGCATGAACCCTATAGCGCCAAAGCCGCTGCCGAGCTTCGCGCGAAAGGGGAATCGCCAAACGTACTGCACAATAATTGTTCCGGTAAGCATGCCGGGATGCTTGCAGTCGCAATACACATTGGCGCCCCAACCGAAACCTACGATCACGCTGACAACCCTGTGCAACTGGCTATCGGTCGAGTCGTCGCACAATTTTCCAATATCGCACTCGAAGATCTCGCCGTTGGCATTGATGGCTGTGGTGTTCCCGTATTTGGTATCACGATGAAAGCGATGGCCCTTGCATTCGCGCGTCTCATCGTCCCGCCAAAGGAATTTGACGACGCCACTCGCAACGCCTGTACACGAGTCGTAAAAGTGATGACTCAGTATCCCGAACTCATTGGCGGCACTCATGATCGGCTCGATACGGAAATCATGAAAGCTGCTCCTGGTCGAATCGTTTCCAAAGTAGGAGCAGAAGGTGTTTACACCGCGGGCATTGTTCCGTGCGAAGAATGGCCGGAAGGCTTAGGCATCGCCTTGAAGATTGAAGATGGTGATGATCATCGAGCGCGACCAACTGTTGTTATCGAGGCACTACGCCAACTCAATATACTGAGGGATGAATCGCTCGAATCTGTCGGACGCTATGCGTTCTTCCCGGTAAAAAATCGACGCGGGGATGTCGTGGGCGAGATTCGCGCATCATTTGGCCTTAGGAAGTCTGATGCAGTTTGAATTGTACCTCTCTCTTTCGTACAGTCGCTGCGCTCCTGTTCTGTATTGCTATTGAAACTGAATTGACTGAAGACCCTAAGTAGTGGAACACAACGAAGAAAACTCTCCTCCCCTTGCTCGTGATTCACGAGGGAATATAGACGTCGATTCAGTTCCTGACGTTATTGATTGGTTTTTAAAATACGACCAGCGAGTTGCCATTATTAAACATGCGGCGGTTGAAGAGGTATTTCAATGGAAGCAACTACAGTCAAAGGAAAAAGGTGAAGAGGTCTTTGCATTCAAACAAGCCGAGGATCGTCTGGCGATCGGAATAATCCAAGCTCTTGCCGACAATCCAACCGAGCGTGATTTGCACAGCTGGATTGGGCAATTGCTCAACGCACTTGAAACCGCCTCCAAAGCAAATGAGTCCATTGCCGACGCATATAAACTTGATCTGCGCAGTGGCGGTTCAATCGTGAAAGAAGCTGAGAAGATCCCCTTTCAACGCGGCAAGAACGAATTTCTTATCAATTGCTGGTTGGAAACATTGTGCACAGCAGAGGCACGAGTACTCGGCTGGCTGTACAAGGAATTTTACGGCCGTCCTTACTCACCTTAAATTACTAATGACGCCAGAGCTGCGTTCCCTATTCCCGATAACCGAGCGTGTCACTTATTTGAATCACGCCGCAGTGTCCCCGCTACCCACGCCTACTGTTGAAGCCGTCGAAGCACAACTCCGCGATGTCCGAGAAAACGGCTCTGCAAACTACAAGAATTGGATTGCAGTGAAAGATCATGCCCGTGGACTACTGGCAGAACTCTTAGGTGCGCGACCAGAACAAGTCGCGTTTATGCGAAATACTTCCGATTCTCTTTCGACGGTTGCTAACGGTCTTCAATGGAAACCCGCCGACAACATCGTGACTTTCCGGCGCGAGTTTCCAGCCAATATTTACCCCTGGCTACGTCTGCGTGACGTCTTTGGTGTTGA
>JBKPQV010000511.1:0-10996 GCA_046734235.1 Acidobacteriota bacterium | reverse complement strand
TGATTGCTGATTGCTAATTTTCATAGGTCCTATGGGTCATATCGGTCCTATTGAATTCAATCAGCAATCAGCAATCAAAAATCAGCAATAAACAATCCCATGGACTCAATAATCAAAGACCTTCGCTTCGCATTACGTGGACTCGTCAAACAGCCGGCTTTCACCTTGATTACCGTTATCACGCTGGCGCTTGGTATTGGTGCAAACACCGCTATCTTCAGCGTTGTTTATTCGGTTCTTCTCAAACCGATGCCGTTTAATCGGCCTGACCGAATTGTCTTGCTTTGGGGAGATGATCGGGTGGAAGGAAACTCGCGAAGTCAGGTCTCGCATACGGATATCGTTGATTATCGAGCACAGCAATCCACGTTTGAAGCGATTACTACATTTATGGGTTGGCGTCCGTTACTTTCAGGGACCGGCACGCCAGAACGTATTGGTGCCATACAAGTCGGCGATGATTTCTTTAAGGTGATGGGTTCGCAGCCGCGACTAGGTAGAGCCTTCACCCCGGAAGAGCAACAAGACGGGAAAGATCAGGTCGTGATATTGAGCGACCAACTCTGGCGCGCTCATTTCAATTCCAACCCGAACATTATTGGTCAAAGTATTTTGCTCAATTTGCGTCCACACGTTGTAGTTGGCGTGATGCCACCAGAGTTTCGATCTTTACCTGCGACATTAATTGGCGATCCTGCTCTTCTTTACCGGCCCGTTGCGGAGGAAACTTCGGAGAAGATGCGATCGGCGCGCCATTTGCGCGCAATTGGTCGTTTGCGAGATGGCGTCGATATCTCTCAAGCCCAATCTGATCTAACCGTAATTGCGAAACGATTAGAAGCTCAACATCCAGAATCGGATTCAAATCTTGGAATCCACGTTGTGGGATTGCAAGACGACACAGTGCGGGATTTGAAACGTTCCTTGTGGTTGATGGTTGGGGCCGTTGCTTTCGTGCTTCTGATTGCCTGTGCCAACGTCGCAAATCTTCTTCTTGCCAGGGCGACTCTTCGTGCTTCAGAGACGAGTATTCGCAGTGCTCTTGGGGCATCACGGTGGCGGCTGTTGCAACAGTCGCTTACTGAGAGCGGGTTGCTTTCATTTATCGGTGCCGCGCTGGGACTCTTGCTGGCTGTATGGGGAATTGAAGTCGTCAAATCCATTGGAGGCAGGATGCTTCCGCAACTGCAAGGGGTCGAAATGAGTTGGCCGGCACTAGCGTTTACGTTCTTACTCTCAATGTTGACGGGCTTGTTGTTTGGGCTTGTGCCCGCCGTACAGAGTTCTAAATTGAATTTGACTGATTCTTTGAAGACTGATGGACGAGGCCTGAGTTCTAGCATTTATCGCAATCGGTTGCGGGGCTCATTAGTAGTTTCGGAAATTGCATTTGCGCTCGTTCTGTTGATGTGCGCTGGACTTCTGATCAGAAGCGTCAGTCGTTTGCAGAACGTCAATCCGGGGTTCGATTATTCTCAAGCATTGAAGATGGACCTGGGCTTGCCCTCGCTTAGGTATAACAATAGTGAAAAGAGGATTGCTTTTTATCGTTCTCTAACTGAGCAAGTGCGCTCGCTTCCCGGCGTAAATAGTGCTGGCCTTACAACACCACTCCCCTCTGGAAATGGCTTTGATATGACTTCGATTGAGATCGAAGGTCAGCCTATAAAACCCGGTTTTGAACCATCTGTCGATCGTTACATCATGACGCCGGGTTATCTGGAGGCGATGGGGATTCCTATTCAGTATGGTCGGGGACTCAATGAGCGAGATGTTTCAAATGCTCCTGTTGTAGTTGTCGTGAGTAAAAGTCTGGCAGATCGGTTTTGGCCAAATCAAAACGTACTTGGTAAGAGAATGAAAGTCGGCGGAGACGAAGATGCACCCTGGCGAACGGTTGTTGGTGTTGTAGCTGATGTTAAGCAATATGGTCCTGATCGGCCGGGAACAGCAGCTATCTACCTTCCACATGCACAAAACGCTGCCTCGTTCATGACTTTGGTGGTTCGTACTGATGGTGATCCGGCCGCAATGATCGGTGCCATCAGGCGTGTTGTGCAGTCGCTGGATCCGGATCAAGTGCCTACTAACGCGGCAACGATGGAAGAAGTCATGGCTGACTCAATTCAGACGCGTCGTTTCTCCATGATTTTGCTTGGCGCGTTCGCTGCTTTGGCACTCGTGTTGGCTGCGGTGGGAATTTATGGAGTGATGTCGTATGCGGTTGCGCAACGGACGCGTGAACTCGGCATTCGAATGGCTTTAGGAGCGCAGACTTCAGATGTGTTGCGCTTAATATTCAGGAACGCGCTTGGCTTGGCCGCTGCTGGAGTTTTTATCGGCGCGGTCGGTGCTTTCGGACTTACGCGATTTATGAAGAGTCTGTTATTCGAGGTGGCTCCAACCGACATCACGACCTTTGCTGTTGTGAGTGCGGGACTAACGATGGTTGCAATGCTCGCTTGTTATCTACCTGCGAGACGAGCGACAAAAGTGAATCCGTTAGTGGCTTTAAGAAAGGAATGAGATTTCAGATTGTAGATTGCAGATTTCAGATTGATAACAAGAGTGAAGTAATGCTCAATCTGAGGCCAATCTTAAATCTACAATCTGAAATCTGAAATAACTTCATGGACTCATTAATCAAAGATATCCGCTACGCAATTCGTGGCCTGCTCAAACGCCCAGGCTTTGTAATCGTCTCGGTGATCACGCTTGCACTGGGTATCGGCGCAAACACCGCAATTTTTAGTTTGTTCAATACTGTTCTCTTGCGATCGCTTCCAGTAGAACGACCTGAAGAGATCGTTTCTGTATCGATGCGCGGGAAGAATGATTCGATGCAGGCATTCTCACATCCGAATTACGTCGACTTTCGCGATCAAAACCAGGTTCTCTCCGGATTGCTCGTATATCGGTTTGTCCCTTTAAGTCTGAGTCGTGCCGGAAATAACGAGCGCGTCTGGGGTTACGAAGTCTCAGGGAATTATTTCGATGTTCTCGGTGTCAAACCGATTCTGGGTCGCACGTTCGCACCCGAAGAAGACCGCGCGAAGTTAGGCAGTCCCGTAATCGTTCTTAGTTATGATTCGTGGCAGCGTCGCTTTGGCGGGGATCCAGGATTAGTGGGTCGCGACGTAGTTCTGAATAATCATCAGTTCAGAGTGATCGGAATCGCGCCGCAGGGTTTCAAAGGAACTGAGTTGGTCTATACACCAGAGCTCTGGGTTCCTGCGGCAATGATGGAATGGGTTGAGCCAGGGGCCACATGGCTAGATAGTCGCGATTCAAACAATTTCTTTGCGGTTGGTCGACTTAAGCCGGGGGTAAATTCTCGTCAAGCGGAAGCATCGCTAAACATGGTGGCGATGAATCTCGGAAAGCAATATCCAAACGACAATGAAGGCATAAGCATCAAGGTATTACCGACTGGATTCATCATTCCTGAATTGCGAGGAGCAATTGTAAGTTTTACCTGGATCCTGATGGCTGCGGTTGGGTTGGTCTTATTAGTCACCTGTACGAATCTGGCAGGCTTACTTCTTGCACGCGCTACTGATCGACGTCGCGAAATCGGCATTCGGATCGCGATGGGTGCGAATCGGTTCCGCCTGATTCGACAATTGCTCACCGAAAGCGTTGTACTTTCACTTGCTGGTGGCCTGGCTGGCCTGTTCCTTGCCATTTGGATCTTAAAAGGATTGCTGGCGTTCAAGCCGCCGATTGATTTTCCGCTCGCCCTTGATTTGCAACTCGATTGGCGTGTCCTCATTTTTTCTCTGGCTGTCTCTTTTCTCACTGGAGCCATCTTTGGGTTAGCTCCCGCGCTGCAAGCCACTCGACCAACTATTTTGAAAACACTCAAAGACACCGGCGCGCAAGGCGGCACTAGTCGGTCGCTACTCCGGAGTAGCCTTGTTGTAGTGCAAATTGCACTCTCGCTGGTTGTGTTGATTGGTGCAGGGTTGGTTGTGCGTACCTTGCAACAACTCCAGACGATGAATCCTGGCTTCGATTCAAAAAATGCGTTGATGATGTCGTTTGATCTTGGCTTACAGGGTTATGACGAAGCGCGCGGACAGCAATTCTACAAACAAGTAGCCGAGCGAGTAGGAGCTTCGCCCGGAGTTAAGTCAGCGGCTATTGGCAGCACAGCTCCACTGAGTTTGAACTACAACAGTCGCACAATTTATGTCGAAGGCGAGCTAGCTGAACGCGGAGCCAATGCACCTGTCTCGATGAATGCCGCAGCTGGCCCGGGTTACTTCGCTACGATGGGTACACCAATTCTTGAAGGTCGAGAATTTACAGATCAGGACACAGACAAGTCTGAAAAGGTGGCAATTGTAAATGCGACTTTTGTCCGGCGCATGATGCCCGCAGCCAAGACGAATGCCGATGCGATCAATCACCGGTTCAGCTTTGGTGATTCGAAGGGACCTTTCATCCGCATTGTCGGAGTTGCTGGAGATGGCAAATATTGGAATATTGCAGAAGAGCCCCGGACATTTGTTTGGACTCCGATGACACAGGACTATTGGACCAATGCAACCTTGTTTGTCAGAACTGATGGTGCCCCGGAAGGAATGATCTCGAGCGTTCGCAATACAGTTCAGAGTATTGACTCAAATCTCCCACTATTTGACGTAAAGACTTTTACTGAACACATGCGCCTTGCGTTGTTTCCAGCCCGCGTCGCCGCTACGGTTTTGGGTGTGTTTGGGATCGTGGCCTTATTCCTGTCTGCGATCGGTATTTATGGAATTACTTCCTACGCTGTTTCGCAACGAACACGTGAGATAGGAATTCGCATGGCTCTCGGCGCACAATTGGGTGACGTGTTGAAGTTAGTATTAACCCACGGAGTAAAACTTACGATCATTGGTGTTAGTGCAGGACTCCTTGGGGCTTACCTGGTTACGCGCGCGATCACAAGTGTCCTTTACGGTGTGAGCGCTACAGATCCGTTGACTTTTATTCTTGTTTCGCTGTTGTTAATTGCAGTTGCGTTGCTCGCTTGTTTCGTCCCGGCGCGAAGGGCCACAAAAGTCGATCCGCTCATTGCGCTTCGGTACGAATAACTTTGCACTAAGGAAGCGCTGAACCGCTTTTCATTTCCAAAATCGTCCTTCATATGGACGATAGGAGAGAATTATGTGCGTAAAGAGCTCAGCAACGCTGATCTGTCGTCTCGCTTGTGTTCTGGCGGTTACAGCTGTCCTAATAAATTTCCCCACAAGGGCGTCGTCACCACAGACTCAAAAGATCTCCCTCGACTCCGCTAAGGACCTAAAGCTCGTAAACGTAAAAGCCGAATCGACTACCTATAAAGGACGGAAAGCTCTGCGTGTAGTAGATGCAGCACCTGAAGGTACGGGTGATGAAGGAAGACTCGCGGTGGTGCCGGAGATCGAGTTTCAGGATGGCGTTATTGAAGTAGAACTCACTGGTGAGCCAGGGCCTAATGCGGGCGAAGGCGCTCGCGGATTTGTCGGAGTGGCTTTCAGAATCGCACCAAACCAAACTCGTTTTGAATGTATCTACCTTCGACCCACAAATGGGCGCGCGGAAGATCAGGTACGCCGCAATCATTCGGTTCAATACATTTCAATTCCCGGATTTCCCTGGCAGTTGTTACGAAAAGACTTCCCTGAGAAATATGAAAGCTATGTCGACCTGGTGTCTGGTGAATGGACCAAGGTAAAGATCGAAGTGCGCGGTGACAAGGCGCGGCTCTATGTCCACGATCAGCAACAGCCGACGTTGCTCGTAGACGATTTAAAACAGGGTGTTACTAAAGGCGCGATCGCCCTGTGGGTTGGAACAGGCACGGTCGCGCATTTCGCAAATTTGCGCATTACAAAATAGCGTTCATATGCTTCAGTGTCACTTGCAAAACTCATTTCTTCTCGGCGTCTCTACGTACTCCGCGTTTGTGCGTTGAAAATGTTTACAGTTTGCTAAGACCTTCTTAACACAGAGACGCAGAGTACGCAGAGACGCCGAGAAGAAATGAGTTTTGCAAGACCTCTTCAGCTTGTCAGGTTGGTACTTAGTTCTTCGTCCTTCGTAGTTTGGTTGCGCTTGATAGATCCAAGTACGAAGCACAAAGTACAAAGGTCATATTTGAAATCTTAAATCTGTAATCTCAAGGAGCGGCGATGCAAATACTAATGCAGGATCTGCGCTATGGCGCGCGAATGCTACTTAAACACCCACTATTTACGTTGATAGCAGTAATTACCCTGGCCTTAGGCATTGGCGCTAATACCGCAATCTTCAGTGTGGTTAATGCCGTGCTCCTGCGCTCATTGCCTTATCACAAGGCGGAGCAACTAGTCGTGCTTTCAGGAAGAACTCCGAGTGGGGAAGGAGATGGGCTATCTCAGCTCGAGGCTGAAGACTTCAAAACGCGAATGCCATCAATTGAAGACATGGTTGCATTTCAGTCGCAGAGTGTGAATGTGACTGGCAGCGACCGTCCTGACAGGATTCGTGGCGCTTTCGTCGGCGCAAACTTCTTCACCTTTTTTAATCTCACCCCGCTTGTTGGAAGGACGTTTTCACCGGGCGAGGATAAACCAGGCGCTGCTAAGTTTGTTGTAGTGAATGAAAAGATGTGGCGCGAGCGACTCAATAGCAGCACCGATCTCTCGAGTAAGAAACTGATTCTCAATGGCGAGGTTTACAACGTCATTGGTGTAATCGCGCAATCATTCAAAGAACCGTTCGACCCCGATGTCGAAGCGTGGATGCCGCTAGCTTATTTCCCGAGCAACTCCGGCGCTCGCGACGCGCGTTTCGCCCTTGCGATGGCGCGCCTGAAAGACGGAGCGAACCTTAGGCAAGCGCAGGCTGAAGCGACTACGGTTGCTAGTCAACTAGCAGAGGCATATCCAAAAGAGAGTGCGGGTCGCGGAGCAAGGGTGGAATCGTTTCGCGAACTCATGGTTGGAGAAATCAGGCCGATGTTGTTGCTCCTATTTGCCGCAGTCGCAATCATTCTTTTGATCGCCTGCGCAAACATGGCAAATCTCTTATTAGCTCGCAGCCTCTCACGGCAACGGGAAGTAGCCGTCCGAGCAGCGTTGGGAGCAAGCCGCTGGCGTTTGATTCGCCAACTTCTGACCGAGACTACTTTGATTTCGATCATGGGCGGAATCAGCGGCGTGTTGTTAGCTTACTGGGGTTTAAGAGCATTGCTGAAACTCCCACAGAACTTTGTAAGTGCTGACGATGCCGGACTTGATCTACGCGTGTTGTTTTTTGCGATTGGAGTTTCATTGTTAACCGGTTGGTTATTTGGTCTAGCTCCGGCGCTACAACTTGCGAGACCGAAGTTGCAATCGTTTCTGAAAGAAGGCAGCCGGGGTGGAGGTGAAGGAGCTCGTTGGAATCGTGTGCGAGGCGGCTTCGTAGTGCTCCAGGTTGCCCTGTCTTTGATACTGCTTGTCGGTGCAGGTTTGCTGATTCGGAGTTTTGACAGATTGCTACGCGTCAATGTTGGTTTCAAGCCAGAACAGTTGTTGACGCTCGAGTATCGTTTGCCTCGTAACAAATACGGAAAGCCAGACGTTCAATGGAATTTTCACCGGCAGGTGACTGAGAAAGTGCAGGAAATTCCAGGTGTGCAGGCCGTTTCGTTGGTACGGGGACTTCCTTTCAGCGGCAATGGTGGCTCAATTCCGATTATTTTGCCGGACCGAGAACTTCCACAAAAGGGAAGTGAACCGGAGGTGATGTTCAACACCGCGATGTCGAATTATTTCGAAACCATTGGCATCCCGTTACTCAGAGGTCGAACTTTTAATGCCGAGGATCGTCCTGGTGCTCCCAGTGCAGTAATCATTAACCAAACGATGGCGACAAAGTTTTGGCCTAATCAAGATCCGATTGGCAAACAAATTAAGTTTCCTGAAGACGATAGTCAGGGAACGATTGTTGGAGTGGTTGGGGATGCCAAGCATTATTGGATTGGCGAGGAGCAACGTCCGCAACTATACGCGGCATACAGCCAAAACCCGGGCATTTTTGCCACGCTTGTAGTGCGAACCAGTGTTGATCCGATGAGTCTGGCGGAACCGGTCAGGCAGGCGGTCTGGAAAGTCGATCCCGATCAGCCGATGTGGAAGATTCGCACTGTCGAGTTTTTGATCAATCGCAGCGTCGCAGATCAAAAATTCCTGATGTTGTTGATGGGTATCTTTGCGGGCCTTGCTTTGGTACTCACCATTATCGGCCTCTATGGTGTGATCAGCTATCTCGTAAATCAGCGCACGCAGGAAATAGGTATTCGAATGGCTCTTGGAGCACAGATGGGTCACATCATGCGTATGGTTTTGAAGCAGGGAATGTTGTTGGTGCTGATTGGGATTGGAGTTGGGTTGGGTGCGTCGCTGGCGCTCACCAGGCTAATAACAAAGCTGCTTTATAAGACCAGCGCTACGGATCCAGTCACATTCTCGCTCATCGCGGTGTTACTTATTGTAGTAGCACTATTAGCTTGCTATATCCCTGCGCGCCGGGCGACAAAAGTCGATCCTTTGGATGCGCTCAGGTACGAATAGGTAGCGGGCCGGATTCGTTAGAGCGATTTCAGATTTCAGATTGTAGATTTCAGATTTTGGGCAAGAATCTGTGGTCTGGGATTGAAATCTGAAATCTACAATCTGAAATCTGAAATAGACATATGGAAACTCTAATTAAAGACCTTCGCTTCGCCATACGCGGTCTGCGCAAGCGGCCTGGATTCACTGTGATTGCGGTAATCACACTAGCGCTTGGGATCGGAGCCACTACGTCGATCTTTAGTGTCGTCAATGCGGTTCTCTTAAGGCCACTTAAATTCAAAGAACCGGATCGTCTCGCCATAATTTGGGAGGAAGCGAGTTTCGCTGGATTTCCTACCAACACTCCTGCCCCAGCCAATTTCTTCGATTGGAAAAATCAAAATCGCACGTTTGCCGACATGGCTGCGACGGCCACCGCGAGTTTCAATCTAACAGGCGATGGTGAGCCCATTCGTCTTTCAGCACAGCAGGTAAACGCAAATTTTTTCCCTCTGCTTGGAGTGCAGCCACTGTTGGGCCGTTCGTTCACTGCCAGCGAAGAGCAACCAGGCGCCGACAAAGTTGCTGTGTTGAGTTATCAACTCTGGCAAACGCGCTATGGCGGCGAGAAAAGCATCATCAACCGAGAAGTCCTCTTAAATGGTGAGAAGTACACGGTGGTTGGTGTGATGCCCTCAAACTTCCAGTTTTTTGACGATTACATTCGTCTCTGGGTGCCGCTCGCGATGACTGAAGAGGAGAAACAAAGTCGGGGTGGCCATTATCTAACAGTTGTTGGTCGACTCAAGCCAGAGATGACGTTTGCGCAGGCCCAGGCAGACATGTCGGCAGTGATGAGCAACATTGTAAAGGATCATCCCAATGAAACGTTTAACGGCAGATTAGGTGTTGTTGTAACACCGTTGCGAGAACAGTTTGTTGGTGATTCTCGTCGTCCTTTGTTGGTATTGCTGGTTGCGGTCGCGTTTGTTCTGCTCATCGCTTGTGCCAACGTTGCGGGCTTATTGCTGGCACGCTCGGTTGGACGTCGCCGGGAAATCGCATTAAGGGTTGCGCTTGGTGCTGGTCGAACACGCGTTGTCCGTCAACTGTTAACCGAAAGTTTGTTGCTTGCTGTGGTTGGTGGATTGATTGGTGCGGTGCTTGCGGTCTGGAGTTTTTCATTTCTGGAGAAGTTAGTACCCGCAACCCTGACGCTTCAAACAAGTCTAAATCTGGATTTCAAAGTTCTACTGTTTGCGTTTCTTGTCACGTTGGCAACAGGCGTTGTTTTTGGCTTAGTGCCAGCATTGCAAGCTTCGCGCGTTGATCTAAATGAAGCGCTAAAGCAAAGCAGCGCGCGCACTACTTCAAGCGGAAAGCTTCGCAGCAGCATGATCGTTTTTGAAGTTGCGCTATCGATTGTTTTGTTAGTTGGGGCGGGATTACTGATTCAGACTCTTTACCGTCTATTCAATCAATACTCGGCGTTGCAACCTGAACAGGTGCTGACGCTAAGGACAGTTTTGCCGCGAACGAAATACAACGACCCGGGCAAGCGTAACACGTATTACCAGCAAGTGTTGGAACGCGTAGCACATTTGCCTGGAGTCAAGTCAACCGGATACACCACTTCCGTACCGTTGTCCTGGAAAGGTGGTTCTAATGGTTTTTATCCGGAAGGGATCACGCAACCGATTCCTGGAATGTCGTACGACGCGACTCACCGGGAAGTCAGTAGCGATTACTTGAAGACTATGCAGGTTCCTCTGTTGCAGGGGCGACACTTCACACCACAAGACAATGTGAAATCTCTTCCCGTCATGATCATTAATGAAACCATGGCGCGACAATATTGGCCGGGCCAATCGGTGTTGGGCCGCCGGTTGAAGCTTGGTGATCCAAATGATGACGTTCCGTGGCGCGAAATAGTAGGGGTCGTGGCAGATGTACGGCAAATGGGGCTGGACGCGCCGGTAAAGGCGGAGATGTACATGCCCTACGAGCAAGTGACCGATCAACCGTGGTTTATGCCTCGCGATATGGTTGTGAGAACCAGCGGAGATCCTTTGAGCGTGGTTGGCGCAGTTCGCGAAGCGATCCATCAAGTGGATCCAGATCAGCCTATTTCCAATATCGCAACGATGTCGGAAGTGTTGGGCGAAGAAGCTGCGCAGCGTCGTCTGGCGATGATCATGCTGGTGGCGTTTTCAATTCTGGCTTTAGTGCTTGCTTCGATCGGAATTTATGGCGTGCTTGCGTATTTTGTTACGCAACACACAAGTGAAATCGGAGTACGAATGGCTTTAGGCGCAACTCAGCAGAACATTCTGTTGATGATTTTGCGACGCGGCATGGGAATGACGTTGCTTGGGGTTGTCATTGGTCTTGGCGCCGCTTTTGCGGTTACGCGTTTGATGAGGTCGTTGCTCTTTGAAGTGAAGGCG
>JBKPQV010000510.1:0-4671 GCA_046734235.1 Acidobacteriota bacterium | reverse complement strand
CAACATAGCGCCAAGAGTTGGAGTCGCTTATGCACCTGGCAATCGTCGCACAGTCTTCCGAGCAACCATTGGTCTGTTCTACGATCGAATTCCACTCAGAGCCACCTCAAATGCGTTGCAGCGTGATGGTTCGAAATACATGGTTGTGCAATTTGCGCCCTCGCAAATTGGAGCACCGGTATTTCCCAACGATCTAAGTTCACAACCGGCTTCGTTTGTAATTAGACCAAACATTACGACTATCGACCCCAACATCGAAGCCAGTTACAGTGAACAAGTTAATGCACAAGTAGAACATGAGTTTACTGGGAACACGATACTCTCGGTTGGCTATCTTCACTTGCGCGGATTACATCTCATACTCTCGCGCAACATAAATGTCCCAACAGCGCCGGCCAGTGCTGGAATTCCAAACCTCGGGCGACCCAATCCGCAATGGGGCAACATCTCGCGCTATGAAAGCTCAGGGAATTCTTTCTATGACGGCCTGGTCGTATCACTAAACCACCGACTTCGCAGTTGGGCTAGTGTTCGCGTCTCTTATACTCTTTCGAAAACCATCGACGACGCTGGTAACTTTTTCTTTTCCACGGTCCAAAATAATTTCAATATTCGCGACGATCGGGGGTTGTCTGACAATGACCAAAGGCATCGACTCGTAGTTAGCGGAACAATAGAGGCGCCAGATCGTTTCAGATCAGCACTGAAAGGTCTTCAGCTAGGTTACATTTTTACCTACGCCTCACGTTTGCCGTTTAATGTCGTGCTCGGGAGTGATCGGAATTTTGATACAAACACCAATGATCGACCCGTTGGTGTGGGTCGCAACACCGGACGAGGATTCGACTACAGCTCCCTGGATTTGCATTTGCGGAAAGAATTCACATTGAAGGAAGGTTTGAAACTGCAGTTGATTGCCGAAGGCTTTAACATGTTAAATCGAAGCAATCTTGGTGTACCTAATAATACGTATGGTGCTGGAGTCGTTCCGTTGATAACTTTTGGGCAAGCAACGGCAGCTTTCGACGCGCGACAGTTTCAATTTGGAATGAAGTTTTCGTTCTGATCCGATGAGATTGATAAGAAAATTCGCTGGTGTCTTCTGTTTGAGTTTCGGCGTTTTGATCGCAACGTGTACAAACAAGAAAGAGCAAACGCCGGAAGGTCCAGCAGCTGCTGTCCAATCGAAAGCATATCAAGGAAGGGGGACCGTGAAGGGTTTTGATCCCAAGGTGCCAATGATTGAACTAGACCATGAGGACATTAAAGGGTTAATGCCGGCCATGGAAATGCAGTTTCACATTAAAGACAAAGCCCTCCTGGAAGGATTGAGTGTTGGGGATCGGGTTGAATTTACGATCGAGTCAGGCGTGGGAGGCTTACGAATCGTGGCAATTCACAAGGTTTAAAGAAAAGCGGCAGCAGGATTTGCACCTGCCGCCGCAAACCTGGGAACATGAACAATCATTAAGACTTCTGTAACGTAGCTAGAGCAGCCAGCACTTCTTCACTATGAACAGCTGGTTTCACCTTTTCAAAAACCTTTACGAGATTCCCCTTCGGATCAATGATGAAAGTGTTTCGTGCGGAATACTTCGCTCCGTTGTACTCCATCACTGAGCCATATTGCTCTGACACTTTCCCTCCAACATCAGCCAACAATTTGAAGTTAAGGCCTTCTTTTGCGCAAAAGTTTTTATGGGATTCAGCGTCGTCTACACTGACGCCAAGAATTACCGCATTGGCGGCAGTATATTTATCAAGGTCCCGTTGGAAGTTATGGGCCTCAAGAGTGCAGCCGCTAGTGAAATCCTTCGGGTAGAAATAAAGCACCACCCACTTGCCTTTGAAATCATTGAGGCTGGCCTGTTTTCCTTCGTTGGTTGTCAGCGTAAAGGTTGGAGCCGGCCCTCCAACAGCAGGAAGTTCAGAGACAGCGCTGACTGAGCGCAGGGCGACTACGGCAACAAAGCAAAGAACTAGAACAAAAACAAACTTCCGCATTTCAAGTACCTCCGAGTTTTGGATCATTAGGAATGTTGTCGGTGCGAGGAAACAATAGCACGCTTGTGGCAGGCAAGAGCAACCTAGGCGTGCTACTTTGAAAAAACTTAACCACAAAGTCACGAAGACACTAAGACACAAAGTCAGAATTCTTAAAAGAAATTCGTGTCTTTGTGCTTTCGTGTCTTAGTGGTTAAACGTGTCGGTGGTTAACAATATCTGAACATCTTTGTGTTCATGATTCAATGCCCCGAATGCATCTTCATTTTGCCTGGGCGGATTCTGAAAAACGCCTTCCACGAAACTGGATTATTTCCATAAATGGAGTCAAGGATCGAAGGTTTGGAGTAGAAGGTTAGATCACCGCCAATCGCCAGCGAGATCTTTTCGGTATTCCACACTTCCCGATCACCACCAAACGTATAAGCACCAATGCGAAATGAAGGATGGTCCGAAGTGATTCCCAAAAGTGCTCGGTCCGATGCTCTTAGCAATTGATTCTTGTCAACGAGTTCGAGTCGCGTATAGAAATAATTCCTGTTACGCCAGTTCACCGTCGACTCAACAAGATAACCATTCAAATTGAATAGTTCTCCGTCGTGGCTTTCATGGTTCCTGCCCCAAATGAAACTTGTAGCCCAGAAGCCTTGATTAAAGGGACGGTTGTAGGTAATCGAAGCGGTCGTCCTTCTGACATCACCCGGTTCAAGGGCTTCCGGATTTCTGAGGAATCCATGACTAACCTGCATGGTCCAATTGCTGTTTGGAGCAAACGACAGACGCACCGATCGGGAATTCCAGGGATGCGCTTCAAAGTTATACCGATCTTCATCGGGTTCTCGGCCATTGAATAGTGAGCCTTCAAGCTTGAACCAACGATAGGTGAAGCCAGTCGTAAAAACCCCAAAACTAATGTGGCTCGAGTCCTGAAGATGATGCCCTAACGGTGCAGATGAATTCTCAGAAGCCGATGACCTGTGCATGAAGGCTGGCGGACCAAGTGCTGGTTCACCTGGATAACCAAGATAGCTAAACCAGGTAGCCTTCTCTCCCAGGGGCACGGTGTAAGTGGCAGACAACTCCATGAATAAATCATGAGGATGTTGTCGATCGATTAGAGGTTCGCCGTTATAGGTTTCTCCAGTTTGAAATAACAGCGGCGATCCACCCGGAGGAAAAGTAAACGGTTCAAAGCTGAACATTCCACGCAACTCTAAGGTTCCGTTTCCGACGCGCCGAAAAGCTGCCGGCATGAACCAATTTGCTGACTCAACCTTTGTAACCCCACGCAGTCCGCCCTGCGAGTTAACTCCACCTATCAGGTTGTAATGAAACATCAACAGCCAATCACCCGATTGCTTATGCAGCATATTCATTTGAGTTGATGCGGGTAACCACGATGTGCCTGAACCCATGCGACCCATCGGAATCAAGTTCGAGTCACTCCTTCCGACGCGAATAAACATCTGGTCGTCGTGAGCAACAACTAATTCACCCATATTCATTTCCATTGGAGCAGCGGTTCCGGAAGCTGTCGCTGGCTGCATCGAGTCGTGTGAACGACCACTCATTCCCGGCATCGCTGTTGGCGATGGATTTGGAGATGCCATTGGATTCGGGCTTGGCAATGGAGCAGGCGGAGCTGCTGGCGTTGGGCTTGGAGACGCTGAGCCTTTCGGGCTTGGGCTTGACGTTGGCGTGGGCATTTTGTGGCCTTCATGTTGCGCAACCGTGGCATTCGCCAGCAACAAGAGCAAAAGTGAAGATAAACAGATAACCCTTGATCGAAACATTTACTTCCCTTTCTCGTCGGGGGCGTCCCTCTCGCAACCGAGAAAGACGCCCCAGATTCCAAACTAGGCCTGCTTCTGCTTGGACTTATCGTGCTTGTCCTTGTGCTTCATTTTCATGTCGCAACAGCAATCATCAGAACCGTGATTCTTCGTCTTCTCGTCAGACTTCATGTCGCACGAGTCGCTACAGCAACAGCTAACCCTCGAAGAGTGATTGTTCATGCCTTTAGATTTCATTTCGCATGAGTCATCATTACAGCAACAACATTGTTCATTCGAATCCGACGCTGTGGCGTTTTCGCCCTTCATCGGGCAAGAGTCGCCTTTGCAGCAACACGAATCCATCGAACAGGTTGACGCAGCGTCCTGCTTCTTCTGGGTTTGACTGGATGTTTGGGCCAAAGCCGCAGCAAAAAGGGTAAGTAAGAGAGTGAGCAGCACTAATAGGACCGTGCTCTTTTGCGGTTTCATTTCGCTTCCTTTCAATTAAAGATCAAGTTGACGAGTCGGTTTGAAGACACACCAAGCCCGCGGAAGAAATGGAAGTAAGATCGCCGTGATCTTTCCGCACCGGATTGATCCTTAAATCAGAAAAGCGCAGTAACGCAGATAGGTAGGACCTCGATTGAGGTACTCAATCGGAGTTTGAAAAGACTTGCTATGGTAATTCTGGATCGTAGAGTTGGAAAAACCAGCAACAGGAGTGTGGGTAAAATCGGGCGAGTCAATTGTTGCTTTCGAAACGAGAGCATTCGCTGTCACTGCGAGCGGACAATCATTCATCATTCCCTCAGCGACTGATCCTAAATAAAAGCCGCTGGGGGTAGACTTATGAACCTCCGTAGAACCTTTGGCTTTTTTAGCGCAACAATCG
>JBKPQV010000509.1:0-5219 GCA_046734235.1 Acidobacteriota bacterium | reverse complement strand
ACTTCGACGAATCGACTGCCCTCTGGAAACCGGCTCACTGCTTCTTCCTGGGCCGAACGCCAGTTGAACCAACCATCGATCTCGTACCACTGACGACGAATTCCTAAGCGTTGCAATAGCGACTCGCCGAAAATCGGTCTAAGTTTGTCGTAGTGACGATTAAGATCTAAGAAATACATGGTCTTTGGTCTTCGACAATGACCTTCACCTTAAATGTGGAAATGGTTCATCGGGGGCCGGCTTATCCAGAAATCTACTTAACTCGGCCCAACCGTCTCCATGCTCCCAACAAACGACCAGCAAATCCTTGTTGATTCGATTGTCAAAATACTCCAGTACTCCGCGATTGTGGCGTTCGTATCTCTGTGCCGACTTTTCGTAATCCCAGTCAGCGGGCTCAACACCAAAAACCTCGTCCCAATGAGCTGGTTTGACAAAGCCTTCCTTGCAAATTCCCTCCCGCTCATGGTGTCCTTTCAAACTTGCAACGTAGGTCGCGGTATCTTTTCTGAGCGTCAGAATGAATTTGCTGTTCGGAAATCTTTGGTCCAATTCCCGATAGATTACAAACCATGGCCAATCTTCAAACGCTTCAAATTTCGTGGCCTCTTTCAACACTGGCTCTAATTGATTTCGCTTAACTTTCACCGCCAAATCCATGTCATACGAACGGTGTTTGAAGCCAAAACGCCGGAAGCAAAAGCCCAGCGTCGTTGTGCCGGTCTTTGGAAGACCTATTCCTACTACTTTCGTTGCTTTGACTGGCCGGATTCCAATCCACGCGCTTTTAATTCTGTTTTGAATCTTCTGCGTAATCATTTACTAACTCTTCGTTTCGGCTCTGCCGCCCATTGTGATCCTCAGGCGCAAAATAACTGTTAAAGCAAGGCCTTTCGATTTAGTACATTACCGTAGTAGGTCAACAACGACGACACAGTTTTGTCTGGAGAAAAGTCCTGCATCCTTTGCTTTGCTGCCGCCGACATTTCATCCAGCTTCGGGTCGACCCACGCCGCAATTAGCTTGTCTGCCAGTGCGGCCGGATTATCTGGATCAACCAGGAAGCCGTTCACTCCGTCCGTGATCAATTCGTCAAAACTGGTGCCTTTGGTTCCGATCACGACTTTGCCAATGCCCATGGCCTCCATACAACTATTGGGCAAGTTGTCTATCAATGACGGCAAAGCAACGAGGTGTGATCGATCAATCACTGGGTATAACTGCGGGTGCGGCAAGTTTTCCAAAAGGATCAGGCGATGAGCGAACCTACTACAATGTGATCGAGCATACGCAGCCATTGATGATCCGAGTCGAGTTTCAACGTCTCTGCCAACGAGGACAACGTACGCATCTGCATACTGCTCAAAAAACTGCGGCAGCGCTTGAACCAGCGTGTGAAATCCTTTGTGTAATTGAAAGCGGCCGAAGTAGAGGAGGTATTTCTTATCCTTGAGAAACTCCTCCCAAACAGTCTTATCCCACTCAGTTGTTTCTACGTAAAAAGGACTACGAATCACGCTTGCACTACGTACGCCGGCTTTCGTCGAAAGCATTGTCTGCATTGCAACACTCGGGACATGAACGTTTCGAGTTAACCTATATTGCAGAACCTGCAGACGCTCTGAAATAGTCGAATCAAGATTTCGTTTTATACCGGCGAGATCGTGGCAGTCGGGGTCGTATGAAGAAGTTCGCACAACGTGAGCCGTCCGTAAGAACGGAATCGAAAACACACCACACGAAGAGTAATTCGGATACTGAATTAGGTGAAAAGGTTCTTGACGATGGAGTTGTTTTAGTTTGCGAAAAACTTGAGTGCTGAAGTTCAACCAATGCAAAGTGGTTGATAACGAATAACGAGTCAGCCGATTGAGGCTTTGCCAGCCAGACTTCAACGTGAGCCGGTGCACCATAACTCCTTCGTGCTCAAACTCGGCTTCATCTTGCAGCGACAAGGTTACAACATGGACATCATGACCGAGATCAGCCAGCACCTTTGAAACTCGATTAATGTAATTAGCCAGACCACCATCAAAGTGGCGCTCGGTTACATATTCTGGAGTGGCGAAGGCGATTCTCAGCTTTTCAAGTGGCTTGTTGTCCCCCATGGATGTCTCCCATTCGCGGCACTCGTTTCGAGCCTATTACTACCTGTTAGGCGTGCGTAGGTGCTTACTAGCATTGAAAGAACTGCTTCCGGCGCAAATAGTTTTAAATAGCGATCACGAGCGGCCTGGCCCATCTGTTTGCGCAGTATCGGGTCAGAAGCGAGGCATTCCATTGCATCGGCAAGTGCTGTGCTATCACCCGGCGGAATAAGAATGCCGGCGCCCGCTGTAAGCAGATCCGGTGAACCGCCAACGTTTGTGGTAATAATCGGTAGGCCATGAGCCATAGCCTCAATTACGCTCTTCGAAGTTCCTTCGGCGAAAGAAGGCAACACAAAAACATCGAGCGTGCGCATAAACGCACTGCAACCCACTGTGCCTTCATAAGAGCCAACGAACTCCAACGAACCGTTGAGATCTAACTGGCGCGCAAGTGCTTGCACCTCTTTCATTGCGGGACCCGCCCCAGCTAAACGTACGTGCACGCCTTTGCCCGCCCGTCTTAATTTACTTAATGCATCAGCCAATACGAATGGTCCCTTACCGGTCTCGATTCGCGCTGCATAGCCAAAAATTGTTTCGTGTCTGCCGTTCGTGGGCAACTGCGCCGACACCCTGAGCATTTCAGAGTCCTCAGTTATTAAGGGCAAAACCGAAACCTTCGTAAGAAACGGAAAGCGCTCCAACCATTGCGTCGCCAATGTTGGGGAAAGCGCTGCAACCTCAGTGCACAAAGGCAATACAGCTTCAAGCCGTCGATAGTAGTGATCGAGCGCAGGTAGATAGTTTGGCGTTCCCATTTCATGGTAGAGAACTGGAATCCCGACTTCTTTTCCCGCGCGAATGAAGATGGTTGAGCCCGTGTCTGGGGTAAACACGTGAAGAAGATCGTAATCAGAGGCTTCGAGGAAGGCCCGACACCGTTTGTAATGCGCTCGAGAGATCAAATCAATCAGCAGTTGCCAAATTCGGCGCATACTAACTGTGGAACCAGGAATCAACAAAAAGAGCAGTAGGAAGCTCGAGAGCAAACTTCGCAAGCCACGCAGTATCATGAAAGCGATCGAGTGATCGATGACATTAACAATTGGAACTTGCGCGTGTTGCAATCGACGGGAAAACCGATCGTTCTCAGCAGGTTTATATAAAAGGACGACGGCAACATCGTAGCCGGCCTGGCGCAAACTGATCGCATACGTAACAAGGATCTCGTCCGCGCCACTGATTGGTCCAAAAAAATGAGTTTTACAAAGAGCAATTTTCATTACTTGATCAACAGCCAGGGAAAGCAGCCACTCGCCACGGCACGAACAGGACGATATTGAAAAGCATCAAAGAGCCTGGCGCGAGCCGATTTGGCGTCACCGTCATGGATTAGTCTAGTTGCCTCTGCCATTAGTATTTCGTAAGCGCGGTTACGAAGCTTGGTTCGCACCTGACGTCGCCTCGCTCTCGGGCCAGCCTTACCACGCTTACGAGCCAGCGCCATTTGCTGAACACGAAAGGCCTGCTTACAAAGCGCTATGGAGTTCGAACACATTTGCTCTGAATCAATATTTGCCTTGCGGTAAATTGCGACCGGTTCTTCAACTGCTACCACGGAAAAACGCTCGCCGATCCTTAGCCACATGTCCCAGTCTTCAATTAACGGCAATGCTGTGTTGAAACCACCCACGGAGAGCAGGTATTTCTTGCGCGCGAGCACGGAGGGCATTGGAATGAAGTTATTTTCGAGTAGCTCCCAAAAGATGTCCCCCTGCGGACATTCGCTCGGATAGATCTCCCCGGTCGGAAGTTGCCGATGGGGATCTCCGATCAGTGCCTGACCGTAACAGAGCGCGATCCGCTCATCCGCAGTCATCCTTTCCAACTGTTTGTCGAATGAGCCAGGTAAGCGCAGGTCATCATCGTCAAGAAACGTGATGAACTCTGATGAGCTCTCTGCGATGCCTACATTACGAGCGTTTGCGAGACCTTGATTCACACTTAGCCTGATGTAGCGAATATTCAGCTTCGAACAAAATTCAGCTGTGTCATCCGTGGAGCAATCGTCAACAACCACAACCTCGGGATCGGATCCCGCTTGAAACGCACTCTGAATTGCTCGCTCCAGAAATTGCGCACGGTTATAGGTGGTAATGACTACCGTTATTGTCGACATGAAGATGTGTAATATAGAACATCGGTTACACACTCATCCAATAAAATCGGTTTTGGTGTGAGGACGACATGTAGCTATGGACCAGAACGATCAAAACATCTCAGCCTAAATGCTTGACGCGATGCGCTTAGAAAATGACTCCGGCCTGACCTGCTGACTCCCCTCTGGTGAGGCTAGATAAGGGCAGGCGTTGTTTTGACAGGATTAACAGAATTAACAAGAACGGAAGAGGAAAGACTATCGTTAGTAGAAACGCTGATCTGACATCCGACAAGCAGAAGCATATCGGACATAGTTCTTACTACTTCAACACAGCCGCTTGCGCGCTCAAGCTCAACAGGTGCCAACGCTGAAATGTGTTGATTGCCTCACTTGGCATAAGGCGCACGTAAGCCGTTTGAAAATAGAGGCGCTCGGGTGAAGGCCATTCAACACGAACGATTGGATTGAATGAAGCAGGCGTCGAAGGTTGTGATGGAGTCGGTGTTGTGGACGGTGTTGGTGTAGCTTTGCTGTTGGAGTTCTTAGGTGGCTCAACCTTCTTGCTTACTGTTCGCTGTTCGTAGGTTACTGAAGCAGTTATCAGTTGATCACCAAGAGGTATACGGGCCTGAGTGGGCTTATTGGCTGCTGCATCATAAATCGCAACGTCCGTATCAAATGCCGTAGCAACCTTTGACGAGTCTGGTGACCAAACGGGCAGTGCCTCTGTTAGACCGTCGTCCAACAATCGTTCTTTACCGTCAGGTTCAATCAAGCGTGGACGGCCAGCCGGCAATTTGAATTGATGCTCTCGCGTATTCCATTCGTCTTCCTTGCAAGCCAAAGCTACCATCGCATGGCCATCAGGTGCCCACTGGAAATAGAAATAGATCAAACCTTCGCGTGAAGTCAGCGGTTTCAAATCGTAACCATCGCGGTTGCAGACGTAGATCTGTTCGGTGTTAAAG
>JBKPQV010000508.1:0-10295 GCA_046734235.1 Acidobacteriota bacterium | reverse complement strand
CCGTTTCCACGCACTTCCACGTTGACAGTATCTAACGGTCGTGGTGGTGGTCCATGCAAGACCTCACCTGTGGATGCATCAAAGGCGCCTTCGTGACACGGACATTCGAGCCGTTGATGATCACGGTCAAAATAAACAGGGCAAGACAGGTGTGTACATTTTTGGCCGAACGCGTAGTAAGTGCCGTCGAATGACCGCACGAGAATTGCCGTGTCTCGTTCAGTTGGATATCGAAAATTAAGTGCCGTTCCAGGGGCCAGCACTTCGGCGCCCAGTATCTTCGCGGGAGTAAAAGTTTCGGTTTGACGGCCGTCGAGCGCAGCTTTTCCGGCAAAACCTGCCGCCCCGATGAAGAGAGCAGCCGAAGTCAATCCAAGAAAATTGCAGAATTCGCGGCGCGTGACTTGTTCTTCTTCGTTACGGTCGTAGGGAAAATCTGCTTGATAAGGCGCAGTCGCGACCCGTACATCGTGCTCGTCGCGAAGATCCACCGCCAAAACCTTACTGATGGTGTCGCCTAAGTTAGAACTCATTGTTTTTGTCCGTCTCTTCAACCTGCAAGTCTATCCATGATTCAGTCGCGCTTTTTTCGGCTATCACTCGTCCTTCAAATACGCCACAGCCATCAACTTCGACTTCTTCAGCGTCGGTCGGCAACATTAAATAGACTTTCGTTTCAACTTTTTGATTTCCGAATACGTGAGCATTTACGGGCTTAGTGCGACGCAAGGGCACAATATCCTCGTACTTGCCAAACGTGATTGCGCCAGTAGGGCACACGCTAGCGCACATCGGCTTCAATCCTTCTGATGAACGGTCGTAACACATGTCGCACTTCATTTGGAGATGCATCTGCGTGTTGTATTTCGGCACTCCGAAGGGACAAGCGTTTACGCAATTGCGACAATCCAGACAACGAGGCTTCAGTGCAGAAAGCACCACACCATCTTCCGTGCTCTTGATGGCATCTGCCGGACATACGAGCGCACACGTTGGTTCTGAGCAGTGCATGCAGACAGTCGGCATTGTGGCAGTGGTTTCAGATCGATCGAGGTAGTCAACATAGATCATCGAATAACCTTTGTGTGTTCCACACTCGCGGCAGGCTGCGACACACGACCGGCAACCAATGCAGCGTTGCGGATCGATGAACATTGCTTCTTCCATAATCGAAAATAGGACCAATAAGACCAATAGGACCTATTGGCTCTCTCTAAAAACTACTAAGACCCAATCCCCAGCCTAACCTCACTCCTTGAAGCCCCTTTGCGCTTTTCTCCCAATATCGGCAGCTGCCTGGAGTGTATTTTCTCGATGCGAGCGGCACACGCTTTGTACTCGGGAATCTTTGAAGTCGGATCTAACGCCGGATTGGTCAGCTGATTAACTGCCAATTGTTCACCCCAATGGTAGGGAATGAAGATCGTGTCCTTTCGAATCGTCTTTACTATCAACGCAGGAAATATCCCCTCACCACGTCGCGATAAGACACGCACTCGCTCGCCATCATTCACTTTTAACCTCGTCGCTGTTTCTGGATGAATCTCAACGTAAGGTTCTGGACATTGCTCAACCAAAAATCCGATGCGTCTGGTTTGGTTGCCCGAAAGATACTGATACACCACACGTCCACTCGTTAGAATTAGCGGATACTCCTCGTCAGGCGTTTCTTGCGGTGGTTCAAATTCAACCGCGTGAAACTTTGCTTTGCCATCCGGATGATAGAAACGATCTTCAAACAAGCGTGGTGTCCCTGGATGATCCTCAGTTGGACAAGGCCAAAACACACCATTTTGTTTTTCAATCTTTTCCCAAGTAATGCCGTAGTAATCGGCGTTACCTCCGCGAGAAGCTATCCGAAGTTCTTCAAAAATCGCCCGTGGGCTATCAAACTCGAAGTATTTAGTTCGGCCCATCCGCCGCGCTATCTCCTGAATGATCCACCAATCTGCACGAGCTTCACCTGGAGGGTCGGCGGCCTTG
Organism: Acidobacteriota bacterium; assembly: GCA_046734235.1. Classification (GTDB taxonomy): domain Bacteria; phylum Acidobacteriota; class Blastocatellia; order Pyrinomonadales; family Pyrinomonadaceae; genus PSRF01. The sequence continues at coordinate 8,312 of JBKPQV010000508.1, read as the reverse complement.
TTTATCTTGACGACACGTCCTTCGCTATTTGCGGTTACTCCTTCGTCTTCGCTCCAGGTGCTTCCCGGCAAGACTACATCGGCGTAACGAGAGCCTTCGGACATGAAGAAATCAATGCAGACATAAAAGTCGAGGCCTTCCAAAGAACGGCGCACATCATTCGTATCAGGAAGACTGACCATTACGTTGTTACAAATTGAAAGTAGTCCGCGAATTTCGCGTTCACGCATCTTCTGAAACATCTCGACGACGGATACGCCAGCTTGAGGCAATTCTTCTTCCGGGAGTCCCCAAACTTCACAGACATGTTTGCGGTGTTCTGGATTATTGATTGAGCGTTGACCGGGAAGTTGATCCGCCTTTTGTCCATGCTCGCGGCCTCCCTGACCATTGCCTTGACCGGTAATGGTTCCGTAGCCTCGACCTGGCTGACCGATGTTACCTGTCGCCAGTACCAGATTTATGTAGGAGAGGACATTGTTGACGCCGTGTGAGTGATGTTCGATTCCGCGAGCGTGCAAAACCATAGAAGACTTTGCTCGTCCGTAGATCTGCGCGGCTTTCACGATCTTTTCCTTGGGTACACCAGTAATCTCAGCGGCAACTTGCGGCGTGTATCGCGAAACTTGAGCTTTGGTTTCATCCCAACCATTTGTACGCGATTTGATAAACGTATCATCGATCAGATTCTCTTCTATCAATACGTGCAACATGCCGTTGGCGAGAGCCACATCCGTGCCGGGCTTAAGTTGTAAATGAAGATCTCCCTGACGGGCCGTCGGAGTTTCGCGCGGATCGACAATGATCCAGCAACCACCGTTATCTCGTTGTTGCCACAGGAACTTATTAAGTACCGGAAATGTTTCTGCACAATTGGAGCCTCCAATCAAAAGCACTTCAGCTAACGGGATGTCGTCCCACGGATTGGCGGCTCGGTCTACACCGAACGCCTTGTTGTTAGCAGCAGCAGCTGAGACCATGCATAAGCGTCCGTTGTAGTCGACGTAACGTGTCCCGAGTCCGGCACGAGCGAACTTGCCCATCAAATAAGTCTTTTCGGTTGTTAATGAAGATCCGGAATAGACACCAATCGCATCTTTTCCATGTGTGCTCTGCAATTCCTTGAATTTCGCTACGACTAAATCGAGAGCTTCGTCCCAGCTAGCACGCTCAAAGTTTCCGTTGCGTTTGATGAGGGGATAGAGCAAACGATCAGGATGATGCACTTGCAGGTAAGCTGTTACACCTTTCGGACATAAGCGGCCCTCGTTGACAGGGAAATCGTATCGAGGCTCGAATCCAACAACATGATTCCTCTCGACCAGCAGATTCATCCCACATTGAACGGCGCAGTACGGACAATGAGTCGGGACAATCTTGTCAATCACACGGTCCGCACGCCAACCATCATAAGGAGCATCATGAAGATGCGGTCCGTAGGTGTCGATGATTTGTTGTAAGTTTTCTACTTTACCCATGATTGCATTCTTGCTATTCCATACAACAACCGCTACGCCACCAATGGGGACGTGATTCCCACATCTCGCGAATAGCCTGGCGTTTAATGTTGCCGATGGGGTCCATTCGTATGCAACTGAACACGTTTCCGTCAGCAGCAATTTCAAGGTTATTTAGTGCGCTGCAGAAAATACGACGCTCGTGTGCAGAATGACTTTGAGTCCGCAGCCGCAAACTTGCCGGACTTCGGAAGTATGGTGCCATCGCTTCTAGCTGCGCGTAGCTATTAGCAATGGGGAAGCCATCCCGTTTCAATCTTATTAATTGATCTACGGCGCTTATTGCGTGGAGCGGGTCGGTTGGCCAGTTGTCACTTTTTTCGTACCAATCTGGATCATCTTCAGTGTTGTAGTTTTGCTCAATGGGTTGATAAAAAACCTCGAAGCCCGGTCGTGAGTTTGCATAACGTGCAACCTCATGTACCTCCAGGAGATTTTGGCGCATGACAACTGTCTTGAGGCGAATCTTGAAATTCAAGCGGTAATTACGTCTTACCTGGTCCAGCGTTTGTAATGACTTCTCAGTGCGTTCAAAAAAGTTGGGACGACCTCTGATCAAGCTATGGGTTGGACCAATGCCGTCGAGTGAAACGGTGACACGCCACGGGTTGGCCGCGGCCAGAAGCTCAATTCGCTGCTGGTTGTCCCAATAGCCATTAGTTAAAACTTCAACAACCAACCCGACATTCACTGCGTGTTTAATGAGATCGACCGCGAAGGGCTTCATAAGTGCTTCACCACCGCTGAAAGTTACTTGCACTGGCCCCAACCAACGACGCAGATCCCCTAATACGGTGCACCATTGTTCCGGAGTTGGAGTCTCTTCGGGACCTCTGTTCTTCCAGATGTCGCAGTGTACACAGCGAGCGTTGCAGCGATTTGTTAGAGCAAGGGTGATTGACGTGGGTCGACAGTAATCCGCGAAACGCTCAAACTTTCGCAAACGATAATTGAATCCTTCGTAGATTCGTTTGTAACCCAGAACGATGGCATTCATTGAGTCAAGTCCTCTTTTATGCGAGAGCCGCTAAATACCTTCTCTTTGCTTTGGTCCAACGATGCATAAGAGAGGCCACGGAGAATACGTTTGCATCGAGGACAGAAATCCTGCAAAACGTGGCCATCTTTCAATGTGTAGTCAAACCCAAGTTTGTTAACGACAGTTTTGAGATCACCCAACCACAATTCCGCGATGAACTCCGTACCACATCGAGGGCAGACTGCTTGTGGCATTTCACGAGCGCGTCTCTGATACAGTTCGACACCGATTGATGCTGGTCTTTGAATGACATGAAAGAGTTTGCCAAACGGCAAGTAGAACAATGTCATGATCACCACCGCCTGATGAGACAGAGCGATGAACGAATACATGTAGCCGTGAAGCCACAAGCTAGAAGCTGTAAGCATCAATCCGGTGATGCAGATCGCAATCAACAAAAGATGCGGCACAAAATCCAGCAGGTATTGCTGCAGAGCAATAGCACCACGATCATGCAAACGTCGATGGATTGCGATTCCGCAACCGATGAGAACCATGATCGCGGTGAAGTCGAGCGCATGAAATGTTATCCAGGCGAGCGTGCTGCGTCCGTCAAGCACGTTCAGTGGAATGCCAAAGACAAAGGCACGGTATCCGCGCGCACCATCAAGTTCGAAATGGACCCAACCGAATACCAGTGGAAACGTAATCAGTGATGAGATGACGCAGCCCCACATGATTAGCTGGTGCATCACCCAGCGCGAGACGCCACGTCGAAAAATGAACTTCTGCACGGCCATACCGCCAATCACTGTCTTCGCCGCGCTAGTAGTATTGGCAATCAGGTTTTTGCGGTCGCGAAACAACTGCCAGCCTCTCCGCCAATAGACGCGGGTAGCTGGACGTCGGAGCCAGAGCGTATACCGGAATACGACCGCGCCGAATGCAACAACGCTGGCGACGGTGTATCCAAAGAGAGCTGCATCGTAATGTTCGAGATTGCGAGACCCAACTATGATTAAGATGGTTAGACCAGCTGAAGCTGCAAGCGCAGTTAAAATCGCGGCTCTGTGAGACTGTTGAGTTGACATTGAGATGGCGCTTAAAACAGCCCAGACTACGGCTAGTTCAGCAGATGGGGCTTTTTTGATCTGAACAAGGCTTATAGGACCGGTAGGGCCTATTAACCTAAAGTTTCAGATCGTGTGGTTTCCCTATCCTACTCCTATTTAGAGTTTTCTTTCTAAGCAATTGGTCAGAAACCTGTAACTCCTACATGATGTTGCGGGAGCGTCGGGACCATGTGCGCTTCCGTGCTACCGGCAAACTGGATTTCTTCGATTTCGTTGACCCCGTCAACTGCCTGTTTGCTACGTACAACGAAGTGCGTCACCTTAGTATGCGATTGAGGGATGCAATGGAAAGACATCACCAGTTTGTCTCGCAACTCGAGTGTGCCTTTGTAGACAAGCGTGCACGATTCACCGCGTACCATCGCGGTATCGTCATGGACAAATAAATATTCACCTTTCAATTCGACGCCCAAGAGTCTCATCGGCTGGTCGAACTTCGCAGTGGCCCGTTCCTTCTTCATGGTGTTGGTAACTGCTGTTGCAGTCGTTACCGAGTTGCTGCACAAGATCAGCACAAGAAGCGTTGCCAGGAATAGAAGCGTTGTTTTCATGAGCGTAATTCCTTTCGATTATTAAGCTTTATCTCCTCTCTCAGATCACGGAGATAAGCACCTGCAAACCGCAATGCTTATGCCGAAGAAATTTGGGATTTTGCAAAGCCATTTTCGGCCAACAAACAGGTTCTCGCTCGTCGGCGGTTGGGACTTTTCACTTACTCCTGAGCAAAAACTCGCACCTGGCGAGTCACTCTTGGGCTAAACACCTTCGAAATTGCATCGGCACGATCGTTGCCGCCTCCGATAGTGTTTGACGTGGTCGAAATTAAGGGAGTCAGTGATGCCTAGAACATTAACTGAGACCGAAGCTCGTGCGTTGATTGAGGCCGGCAAAGTTGGGCATCTTGGTTGTGTGGTCGATGGTGAGCCCTATGTTGTGCCGATTAATTACGTCTTCGAAAATGACTCTATCTATAGTCATTCGTTGCCTGGTCTAAAGATCGAAGCGATGCGTGCCCAGCCTCGAGTCTGCCTGCAGGTAGAAGAGATCGAGAGCAACTTCAAATGGCGCAGCGCGTTGGCCTTCGGGAAATTTGAGGAGATTCGCTTGCCAGAAGATCGAAGGTCCGTGTTGAGCAAATTGCTCGTGCGGTTTCCGATGTTAACGCCAGTGGAATCGCTCATTGCTGAAGATGCCAGCGCACCCGATAGCATTGTGTTTCGAGTGATAGTCGATCATGTCACCGGGGCGGCTGAGGATAGTCTAAGGAGTGAACCATGAAAAACAACATCGAACGAAATGAATGGGTCGGCTACCTTACGGAATTCAATAAACGCAACGGATCACGGCCCACGTGGCTCCAGGTGTTTGGTGAATCAGGTGCGCAGTCGGCGGAACAAGGTCTTCCCCTCATGGGCATCAGTGTTGAGATGAAAGGAGTTGATGGCCCATCGATTCAAATCATGCTTGGTGGGCACGATGCAATGGACCCACGGCATCTAACACATGTGGTTTCAAAGGTTGAGCGCATGACACCACAAGTCGGTATCGATGGCCGTGATGAGTCAATAGAATTTGTTGATAGGCAAGGTGAAGCGAGTCTATTGATCTTCAGGCACCGTGCAAGAATGGCGGCGCATGCCTAGCACCTCGATTGATGTAGAAGTTCTTCTCTGCGTCTCCGCGCTCTCTGCGTCTCTGCGATCAAATATTCCAAACGCCAAGCTGCAGACTTGACAGCGCGGCGAAGCGGCAACCAAAGATTCATCCTACAGATCCTTGCCTTTGCCCGGCGACTTCGCGCAAAGCCGCTCGCCCCCGGCTACTAACTTTTGTCCTTTCAGGACGGGAGATTCTTGCTACTAAAACAAGAGCTGATTCAGAATATTCTTTCGAAGCCGTTACCTCCGGCACCCACTCCCATCAAATAGTTGTAGCTAGCTACCGCTAAAACGGAGGTGGGACAAAGGCTGAATTGAAACCGAGTGCAGCTGGAAACTGAGCTGCTGTAGGACGCACGCCAGTCCGCACCCACAAATCGATCCCTCCTATTGCAGTGAGAATCTGTGGACCAGTCAAATTACAGTGACCGACGCCAGTGGTGTATGTCTGAAACAGAAGGTCTTCTTTACCTTTCGATGCATTCAGTTCTGCATAGGCCGAGTCATTTGCCACTACCAGCAAAGGATCAATGATTGTGTGTACCGTGAGGATTGGGTGGTGAATCTTCCCATTGAATTCAGTGTTGTTGCTCACGTAGTTGCGGGCTGAGCGATCAGCTTCGATGTTGCGCCGCGCGTTCATCTGCGCCAACCAGGCATCAACCACTGGAGTAGGAAGGCCAATGCCTGCGAGGTACGCTTTTTCGGCGCTTGTTAAAGAGTAATTCTGGTCCAGATTCTGTACGAATGGACCACCAGCGCGACGTTGTAACTCTGCCCGCGCTTCGGTAAGGAAAAATAAATCAGTCAGTGCCCAACTTGGATAAAACGCCGGCGGTGGAGGCGGCGTGAGACCACGGCCAGGGTTCTTGGCTACCAGTCGTATGAATTCAAACTTAGGAAAGTTTGCGATGTTGCTCAGTTCAGGGGCTAACTTTGCCAGAACCTCAGTATCGAAGTCGATGTCGTTTCTGACTTGACCAACTGTACCCCACGAAGCGGGGATGCCGAAGATAATGTCGTAAGCGAGGTAGAGGGGTACACCGCTATCCCAGAGTCGAGTTGCTCCAGAACCCGCGCCACACAAACAGAGTGCGCCATCATAAATCCCACCAAACTGCTCCATACTCTTAAACCCGACGAACGTCCCCAATGACGCAGCAACAATGATCGTTCGTTGTGGTTGAGCTACATTGTCGCGAAAGTAAACGGCGAGATTCTTAACGTCTTGAATTGCGTCCTCGATTGCCCAGCCGTTGTCTTTGTAAGCTGTTCCTGCCAGCGCAAACCCCTGAGCAAGCAAAGGTGCTTCGAGTGCCGCATTTGGTGCGACATCGGCATTTCGATTGTCTATTTCGCCGGGATGATCTGCTTTATCGCGGTATCCATGCGCAAAGATAAGCAAGGTGCCGTTCCATACTTCTGGCACCCGGATCCGATAGGGTGCGCCATTGATTTCGCCTGAGAGATCAAGTGGTGCCGCTTTTGCTCCAGGTGTTTTCTGAAGGAGTGAAACAGAAACTAATAAAGCGAGGGTTAACGCAATAACTACCCGGGAAATGCGTTTCATGTGTGGCCTCCTTGATTTTGGAAGGACTGGTGCGCGGTAGCCTATCACTGAAGGAGAAAGGCGGCAATGCAGGCACTTGAATTTGCTTTGCGTCTCTGTTTTCTCTGCGGCTCTGCGTTGAAAGGGTTTTTGGAAGCGTGGTCATCTTTAACGCGGAGCGCAGAGTCCGCTGAGACGCAGAGAGCTCTAAAAAGCACTTAGCTACAGCCAGGTAAGCGAAACGCACCGATCCGGCTTGAGTAAGTTGTCGCGTCTTTCTTCAGATAGTCACCCACATACCAGATCGTGCAATCGTCGCTCGGATCAATTGCCGTTTGTGTGTAGTCTTCCCAGCGCATGACATTTTGGGCCGCTTCACCTTCAGCCAGGATAGTTTCTCGCAAAGTTAACTGCCCGAGTGGATCCTTCGCCAACCGGCCAGCAAAACGCTGGCCCGCAAAGTTAGGTGTGCCTCCGAATGAATATCCAATACCGATGTTACCCAGTCGATCCATTGCCGGACTGGCCATCCAACGATAAAACTTATCGGGTGCGTAAGTGCCCTGTTGATAGAGCTTCAGGTTACGGTCCTTATCGAGCCTGAATTCATACCAACGGACGCCACCGCCACCGGGGCCTGTATTGACTGAATGGACGGCAACAATAGATTCGTGGCCATTCAACCTGCGATAGACCACCCGTGCCATTATCTTGTCGCCCTGGGCATCCAATCTCCTGTCTGAACCGGGCTGGGGCACACAATTAGTCAATTGCCCACCACACAAATACTGATACGGGGCCACTGCGATTTTTGTTGGACCAGACAGCTTTGTATTCGCTGGATTCTTCCAGTCCACATGAAAGTTCCACGCATAGACAGATTCATCTTCGAGAATCTTCTTTAGCTGAGTGCCACCAGCTGCTAACAAGATGTTTGGTGCACCTCGAGGAGGTAAGGCAACACCATCGAGGTCGGCATTATTTAGGAAGTTGACTCCATCGATTGTGATGCACTGTTCGGTTGCAGCCAGACCTTTTAGCATCTTGTCACGCTCAACAACACACGCATGCTTTTGAATTACTTCGTCGCCCGTGCTGGTGGGCACGTAATAGCCATCGGGCCAGACTGCTGGCCGCGGGTAATCGGGAAAGAGTGCTCGAAGAAATTCGTAGCGATAATATTCGCCAAGCGGATCTTCGCTCTTGCTCACCGCATAGCACATCGAAAAAGGTCCTTGACCCTGTGTCGCGGGTGCCGCGCGATTCGGGTTTACGGTTGGGTTTGGTACTGGCGGAAGAACGAGCTTGAAGGGAATTCCTGGTTGGTCGCCGCGCCCGAGCGGACTCACTTGGGCCGGATCACCAGACTTTGGCACGTTCGGTTGATCGGATCTAACGGCACCACGCGCAAACGTTGGCATCACGATGAGCCAGCGGTGAGCCAACTGATCGTAACGAACAACCGCATCACCATTG
>JBKPQV010000507.1:0-6904 GCA_046734235.1 Acidobacteriota bacterium | reverse complement strand
CGGTGAACAGCGACCGAGAAGCCAAACGCGTGTAGGTGATGTAGCGCTATCCATCAACAACGGGGCGGGCTGCAATGAAATTGAGATTGCGGTCGGCTCGAGAGAGAAGTTTTTTCTTGACATCCCCCTTTCATAGGACATTGCACTCCTCCGGAGTGGAGATCTCGCGAGAGGTCCCTTCAGCTCGTCAGTTGTCTTCAAGGTTAGTGATGCTTCTGCAAGCTCAGGCACAGAGAATTCATTCATCCTCACCTAATCACTTTACATCACGCGAAATCATCATCCGTCACTAATCAATTCATTTCTCTCAGTTGCTCATTCAGACTCATATCAAATTTGAGTGAGGCAAGTTGAGGAAATGATGGTAAGAATCAGTTCGAACCTTGGAGACTTGATGGGTGGCATTAAAGCGAAAACGACTGACGAAAATGTAGTCACCGAAATAAATGAGAAGTGGACAAATCAAGAGTTCTCTGCCCAAGGTAAGGTTGGGCAACAGGTAAAGTGTGACGGATTAAACCAGACGTTGGATCTCGAATCACCGCAAACTACGTAAAACACCCAGGTGGGGGATAGCTAAACCGTCGACTAGTGTGAGCTTAATCAACGCTCATTCAGGAAAGCTCCGCGAGTCTTTTTGCAGTAACCATCCAGATGTCATATCTTCATCTCGTTCGCGAATGGTGTTTCAGATCCAGTGAACGTAGAACCTTCACAAAACGATCAAGAGAGTTTCCTTGCTAGGCATCGCTGGTGGTTGCGATGGATCTTTTTCTTTCTCGTATGGACACTTTTGGGAATTTCTTTTGCGCTTAGCACTTACCTTGGTGCCCGTCAGGATAATGTTCAAATTTCGTGGAAGCGAGTCCTCTCAGGTTACCTGGCAGACTTTTATTTATGGGGAATGCTATCTCCGCTGATCTTTCGCTTAGCGCGACGCTTTGAGTTGAGGAGAAATTTCCCGCGCAATCCTCTGATCCACATTGCGGCGAGTATCGTGCTTTCAGGATTTGTTTTGTCCGCTGCCTCACCGCTGGTCTGGTACCTGGGTTACGTAAACACGGCCCGCAATCCTACGCTATGGATCCTATGGCGGAACAACGCCTTCAGCGCTTACTACTTTCACCAGGGATTGACAATCTATTGGACTACACTTGTTGTAGCTTACGCGCTTTATTACTACCGGGGTGTGCGCGAAGGCGAAGCGAAAACGGAGAGACTCAGCGCGCAACTCGCCAAGGCGCAACTGAAGGCGTTGAAGATGCAGATCCATCCGCATTTTCTTTTCAACACGCTAAACTCAATCGCCGCGCTGCTGCACAAAGATGTCGAGGCTGCGGACAGAATGATTGCCAGACTGGGCGACTTCCTCAGGCTGACACTGACAGGATCGAATTCACAGACCGTGGATTTTGAACAGGAGCTCGAGTTTCTTAAGTGTTACCTGGATATTGAGCACATTCGTTTTCAGGATCGTTTGACTGTTGAACTACAGATCGAGCCCGATACGCTCAAGACTTCGGTGCCGAATCTTATTCTGCAGCCAATCGTAGAGAATGCCGTAAGACATGGAGTAGCAAAACAAACCCATCCTGGGCGTATCACAATTAGTGCGCGACGCGAGGATGGCCGCTTGATAATGCAGGTTAAGGACAATGGCCCGGGATTGGTGACAAAACTCAATGGCTCCGGAATTGGATTAAGCAATACGCGTGCACGACTCGAACAGTTTTATGGTGAGGATTTTAGTTTTCAAATAGCCAACTCGAATCCAAGTGGTGTGACTGTGACGATAGAGGTTCCCGCTAAAGCGAACGGAGAAGGGTAGAGGTTTTTTTGCGTACCAGAGTGCTAATTGTCGACGACGAGCCACTCGCGCGTGATCGAATTCGCGAAATGCTCAAAGACCATCCGGCGCTGGAAGTGAGCGGGGAGGCAAGAAATGGACGCGAGGCAATTGAGTTCATTACGAGGCTTGATCCCGATCTTGTTTTCCTCGATGTGCAAATGCCAGATCTAAATGGATTTGATGTGTTGCAAAATCTGAACGTTAAGCGAATGCCACTCATCATTTTCGTAACTGCATTTGATCAGCATGCGATGCGCGCGTTTGATGTTCATGCCATCGACTATCTCACCAAACCTTTTGACCGCAAGCGATTCGCCGAAGCGCTTGAACGTGCAAATATCTTTTTGCAAGGATCGAAGGAGCCCGACACTGAACGATTGCTGAAGGTATTGCAAGATATCAAAGCGGGTCCTCGTTACCTGGAACGATTCGCCATCAAGAATGGAGAGACGATATTTTTTGTTCGAGCTGAAGACGTAGATGCAATTGAAGCCCAGGGCAACTACGTGCGCCTCAATCTTGGTAACTCTTCTCATCTCCTCCGTGAGACTCTAAGCAACGTAGAGTCCCAGGTTGATCCGCAAGTTTTTGTACGAATTCATCGTCAGACTATCGTTAATATCAATCGAGTTAAGGAGCTGCAAACCTGGGCTCGTGGGGAGTATCGGGTGGTCTTACAGAACGGATCACATTACTCGTTAAGTCGGGGATACCGGCAGCATTTCGATAGTTTTATTAAGGCGGGTTACTGACACTCGTCCTCCGAGAATTGCGATACGTCACGCGTACCGGACGTTCATCACATATCGATTTACCCGCCGCCATTGCGAAGTAAAAATTAGTTTCTGGGAACTCTCTGAGTTGCTTTGTGTAGTCTCCGGTTTTCTGCGTGGCCTGTGGTGAATCGGGTGGAGACCTTTTGTACCACGAAAACACAGTGAGCCGGAGGCTGCACAAAGTATTCTTTGAAGGCCGTGGCGAAAGGGGCTGCTAATGGTTGACGAAATCCATGAATTGCCGCTCGGACGCCCTCGGGCGCTGGAAGTGATTCCTTTTGGCGGATTACTTATTGGAATATTTGATCTTCTATTTGCGTTCACATTCTACGGCTTAATACTAGGCGTACCTCCATTAAGAATTTTTCAATCAGTCGCCGCTGGAGTTCTTGGTCGGCCTCATGCAACCGCGGGGGGCGTACCTACTTTTTTGCTTGGCATCGCACTTCATTTTGTAGTCGCGACGTGTATTGCGACAGTTTATTACCTTGTCACGCAAGTATTGCCAGTTTTGGTTCGTCATCCCATTGTGAGTGGATTAGCTTATGGAGTGGCCGCTTATTTTGGGATGAAGTATATCGTCCTCCCGCTTTCTGCAATCGGACAACGCGGAACCCTGCCTCGACTACCCATTATGATCACGGAAATCATCGGTCACGCGGTGTTGGTTGGTTTACCAGTGGCTCTATTAGCCTATAGATCGGCCAAACGCCATGCGGGTGACAGTCCTAACACGCCAACCCCTGAGCCAAGCCTCGGATCGGTTTGAGATAGGTACGACATCAGCGGGGCAGTAGCCCGACTGTGAAGGAGGGCTCAGCCTGGATAAGCCCTCCTTCACAGTCGGGCTACTGCCCCGGCTTTACTATTGACAATTCTGCCGGTTAGCAATCAAATTTGGCTGGTCAACTCAAGGATTGCGAAGACTTTAGTCTCACGTGTTCTCAGCTTCGACGTCATGCCCTAAGCCGCTGATCCTTACTCGACTAATCAGCGTGTGATTTCAGCGCGCTTTCCCTGGCGAGCACACCTCGTAGCTGAAACCAAATTCAAACACCCTCGCGCACTTGGATATTGCTGTACCCGATGTCTTTCTTCGCCGAAATTTGTAGGAGAGCTGGAGCCCTGAAAAATGCCAATCTCAAGTGACGGAATCAAACAGCTCAAAGATTTCTTTAATGAGAAGAAACTGGCTTATGACGATGATTTACGAGGTCTTCTCTTTAATAGTGTAAATTTTCGGTTCTTTCAGGGTTTGAAGAAATTCAAGAATGATCTGTTTCAACTATCGGGAGATCTGAACAGACTGAATGAGGTTGAGCGACTTGCTGATGGATCTGTCCCATTTGCGATCTGGTTGCGAAACGGCACTGAGGAATTAGCAGACTTTGATACGGAGAAGATTTTCAACAGTCTCCTCGACGAACTCAACACCAGCGGCAGCACTGCCGCACCGATCTCCGATCCGACGAACATTCCAGCCGTCGAAGTAAAAGAAGCTATAGTTCAACGCAACGACATGGTCTCCTATGGATTCCTCATCGGAGGCGCTGCTGCTGGCGTCGCTGTAGCGCAACTACAAGTGCCGCGTCACGACGAGGGTACTCCGAAAAAGTTTATTAACGGCGATCCCGAAGTTCATCAAGGCACCGGATGGCTAGTAACTCCCGACCTGATTGTAACCAACCATCACGTCGTTAATGCGCGCCGAGACCAGGAAGGTAATGCATCGGACGCAGACCTCAACCTGCAAAGCCGAAACACGAAACTGCGATTTGATTTCGACACACAAGATTTCGTTGGAAATGCAATCGATGTAGGCGCATTGGAGATTTGCGACCCTGCTCTTGACTTTGCGATTCTTCGACTAACAGAGCCTGTAAAGCGCAAACCACTATCGCTAAATCCTGAGCGCATCGAAATAACCCAGGACTCTTATATTGCAGTTAACATCATTCAACATCCGTATGGTGGACCAAAGAGAGTTGCTTTGCGGAACAACCTGATTTACGACAGCAACTTTCCGAAGCTGCGTTATTTCACCGATACGGATCACGGGTCCTCTGGTTCTCCGGTTTTTAATGATGGCTGGCAAGTGGTGGCGCTTCATCGGGCCTCAACTTTTGTAAGAAGTGTCCAATTTCAAGGACGCCTGGCTGGCTGGGTGAATGAGGGTACGCACGTTCTGGCAATTCTGGACTTTCTAAAAGCCAACAAACCTTCTCTGCATGAAGAAATCACCGGCAAAGGTTGATCTGAGAAACGCAGGGTTCGCAAATGCCTTTTTCTTATCTTAGTGAAGTTCAGCTTTCATTAATAAGGCGATCCTTCTACGTAACAAAACAAGCATACAGCGAAGAAGTTCGCGGATTGCTGATGAACGGCATTGCTATTGAGTACGTAGAAAGCCTGACAAACTATAAAAGCAACTCTCAACAACTGGCCGGAGATCTCAATGGTCTGAATTCCCGCAAACCAAAGCCTGATGAGCCGGTGCCGCTCTTGAAATGGTTGTCAAATGCGGTAGAGATGGTATTTGAAACTTTTGATGAGAAGAAGGTCCTACAAGACGCTATCGAACAGATACGTGACCGGGGCCCTTTTGATCCTGGCGAGAGCACTGCCGTAATAGTTGATGGCCTGGAAGCCCTAATCGGTTTGATCAGGAAAAAGCCGGAGGCTTATAACGCGGTCATCGTCTATCGAAAAACCTTTGAAACGGCGCTTTGGGAAATCGACTTAATTGGCAACTACAAGGAGCTTCATGACAACTTGCACAAAGTTCAATTGAATTGGCCACCTACAAGTATGGTGTCTCTACTTCTTCCACAGTGGGATACTAGCAAGCAAATATTACTCAACTACTCCGCGATGCTGAATGAAGTGTCGACGGATTTGCGGAATATTTACGAGAAAGGATACGTGGACGGTGACGAGCTAACGTGGATAGACGAACTTAAGAAGTACCAGACGGACCTCGAACAAGCGCTGACATCAAGGGATGCTCTTCCGGCCAACGGCGCAGTTGACCCTATTATAAGTCAGGCTAAGGGAGATGAGACGATCAAGGACTGCTTTAGCTTTGTTAGAGACCTGCTCTCAATAAGATTGCCGCAACTGAACAACCGGCTGAAATCAGCCATAAATGCACTCCATTTGACTGACCTTCGAAAAGCGATGGAGTCGGTCTGCATGCTAATTACTACCCTATCACCTCAAAATACGGCTGAGCAGATCAAACAATACAAACTAGGTGTAGTAGAACTCGCAAAACTTGACGCCAACTTGAAAGAGCTAATTAAGCAGCATGATTCGTGGCAAAACGCCGACTCCTTACTGCGTACCATGGGCCTAACTCTTAAGAAGGCATCACCCGAAGGGCAAGGGCGAAGTTCCGTTCATGAGCAGGAACGATTATTTGCTCTAAATATGATCAAGTCGATGATCGATACCGCCGTTATACCCCTGCTAACGGGCAAGAGCACGTTGTGGGCCACCCGGCTTATTAGTTCTGCTCAACAGTTCAATCTTGAAGTCGAAAGACGTGAAACGGTGAAGGCGGAGCAGGCGTTTGATGTCTTTCGCGAGCAGGCGTGGCATCTGTTCTTCGAAATTGACACTGAAATGAAAAAGCAATGCGAGGAATTGAGATCCATTGGAGTTACGCTGCGAAAAATCAATGAGCAATTTCGATTTGATGAAGATTGGATCTTCGTATCGGCAATAGACGGAGGCGATCAGTGACAGCAATCAACAACCTTGCTGAGGTGAGTCCTTTTCTATCGCTGGATGACCTGATCACCCAACACGCGGCTCTGTTGCAAGAGGAGATCAAGTCTCAAGGTTCTCCACAACCCGAATTTCTGAAGAGCGTGCAGGACTTTATTCATCGTGGCCGCCAAACAGGAACACGTCTTGATAATACAGATGAGCGTCGAACCGCGCAGAGTCTGCTCAACTATTGGGTGACTGTGCTTTATCGCTTTGAGGTAGTTGAAGTACCTGACGCCATCCTTGCGTATTACCAGCCTCCTACTGATGCTGGTTTCAAAGATTCAGATTGCCCGTATCTTGGTCTATCACCGTTTACCGAACAGGAACGAGACTCGTTCTTTGGGCGTGATGAACTTACTGCAAGCATCATTCAACGACTAAAAGAGAAGCGATTTGTAATCCTGGTCGGACCTTCCGGAAGTGGTAAAACTTCAGTGCTCAATGCCGGGGTGCTCCCGAGGATGAAGGAAGAGCACAAACACGAACGCAAGGACTGGATTTACTT
>JBKPQV010000506.1:0-3640 GCA_046734235.1 Acidobacteriota bacterium | reverse complement strand
GATGGAAAGATCTATTTGGGTGACGAAGACGGCGATGTCGTAATTATGCAGGAAGGAAAGACCAAAAAAGTCATTGCTGAAATCAACATGGGCAGCTCCGTCTACTCGACTGCAGTGCCGGCGCATGGCGTCCTTTTTATTTCTAATCGCAATCAATTAATTGCCTTAGCGGACATGCCCGCTAGTAAGCCTTCAGCCACGGCAGCTGCACCCAAGCCATAACGAGCGTCTTACCTGAAGATGAAAGCAAACTTCGACTTTCAGCCTCGCACTCGAACTATCTTCGGGGCCGGAGTTATTGAACAGCTCGGCGAACTAAGTAAGGAGCTTGGTTTCAAGCGAACTTTACTTGTCGCCGATCGAGGCTTGCTCAACTCCGGTCATGTGGCTGAAGCGGTCACGCCGTTGCGCGCGGCCGGAATTGACACGATCGAATTCCACGACTTCGACGTCAATCCTCACACAGCAATGATTGAAGCTGGACGAGATGCTGTGGAGTCCTTAAAAATTGATTCCTTTATCGCTTTGGGTGGCGGCAGCTCACTCGACTGCGCGAAAGGCATAAACCTTCTCTTAACAAATGGTGGTCGCATGCAGGACTACCATGGCTATGGCAAAGCTCAAAAACCGTTACTGCCGATGATTGGTATCCCGACCACGGCCGGTACCGGTAGTGAAGCTCAAAGCTATGCTCTGATTTCAGACGAGAAAACTCATGTAAAGCTCGCCTGTGGTGACCCAAAACTCGCGTTCAAAATAGCGCTGCTAGATCCTGCCCTGACGCTTTCACAACCCAATAGCGTGACTGCAACGTCGGGATTTGACGCGATCGCTCATGCGGTCGAAACTTTTGTCACTACGAAACGAAACCCGATATCGGAATCGTTTTCGCGAGAGTCGTGGCGGCTCTTAGAAAACAATTACGAACATGTGTTGTCTCAGCCTGACGATGTTGAAGCGCGTGGGCTAATGCAACTGGGCGCATTCTTTGCAGGCATGGCCATTGAGAACTCAATGTTAGGAGCCACACACGCTTGCGCAAATCCGTTGACCGCGCACTACGGTACAACGCATGGTGCGGCGATCGCATTGTTGCTTCCAAGCGTGGTGCGTTGGAATGGAATAGTGTCTAGCGAACGTTATGCCGAACTGCTCTGCCTGTCAGGTGTCAACGACATCGCAGATCCAGCTGAGCAACTTGCGTCGCGCTTAGAAGAACTTGCTAATGCGGGCGGATTAAGATCGACACTTAGCCAGGCGGGTATTCGCGAAAGCGATCTCTCGATGCTCGCTGGAGAAGCAGCAGAACAATGGACCGGCCGCTTCAATCCACGACCGTTCGATATGCGCGGCGCCCTGGAGGTTTACCAATGCGCATACTGAAACTTCTTCTCTGTGTCTCTGTGTTCTCTGCGTCTCTGTGTTTTTTGAGGCCCATACCTCTTAATGCCCAGGAGACACCCGCAGACAACTGGTCACAATTTCGCGGTAATCAACGCTTATCTGGAGTATCTGATTCACAAGTTCCTGGCGATTTGAAATTACTCTGGACTTACGAGGCTGGTGACTCCATCGAATCATCGGCAGCCATCGTCGGCGGCACTGTCTTTGTTGGATCTCAGAAAGGTCAACTTCTTTCACTCAATGTGGATAACGGTTCGGTCTATTGGAAATATCAAATCGACGATCCGATCGGAGAATCATCACCCGCTTACAGCGATGGCGTGGTCTACGTTGGCGACCTCGCCGGGTATTTGCACGCAGTCAACGCTACAAACGGAAAGAAGATTTGGGCCTACAAAACTGGTAGTGAAATAAAGTCATCGCCCGTAGTCGTTGGCGATAAGGTTTTGATCGGTTCTTATGATGAGAATCTCTATTGCATTTCAACCCGCACCGGTACTTTGGCCTGGAAGTTCAAAACAAACGGACCGGTCCACTCGACACCAAGCATTTGGAATGGAATTGCTTTCATTGCAGGTTGCGATGAAATGTTCCGCGGGATTCGAGTTGCCGACGGGAAAGAGATGTTCAGTGTTTCCTCAGAGGCTTACACCGGCGCTTCACCAGCATTAAGAGGAGACTCGGCGTTTTATGGCACGTTTAATAACGAAGTGTTGATGGTAAACCTCACCGAACATAAGGTCGCCTGGCGCTATCAACATCCGGTACGAAAGTTTCCGTTCTACTCATCGGCGGCAGTAACTGCGAATCGTGTTGTGCTTGGTGGCCGTGACAAGATGGTTCATGGAATCTCGCTAACCGGTAAAGTTGCCTGGACGTTTTTGACCAAGGCGAGGGTTGAGTCTTCTCCAGCGATTGCAGATGGAAGGGTCTTTGTAGGCTCGAACGATGGAAAGTTCTACGTGCTGAATCTCACGACTGGCGCGAAACTATGGGAATTTACTGCGGGTGCGCCACTTTCAGCCTCGCCAGCGATCGCTAAAGGCAAGATTGTTATCGGCTCACAGGATGGCCGGCTTTATTGTTTTGGTTAACTTCTCTGTGTCTCTGCGCCTTTGTGTCTCTGTGTTAAGAAAGGGCCTCGGAGTTTGGTCTCATTCAAAAACACAGAGGCACGGAGACACAAAGGCACAGAGTTTATTTCTTCACTAACGCTACGGCTTCAATCTCAATCTTCGCATTTGCAGGCAGCTTCGCCACTTGAATCGCCGATCGTGCCGGCGGATCTTCTTTGAAGTGGCGCTTGTACACCTCATTCATCGCCGCATAATCGTTCATGTCCGCAAGAAACACCGTCGTCTTCAATACATGCGCGGGGCTGCTACCAGCCGCCTCCAACACAGCAGTCAAATTCTTCAAGACCTGCTCCGCCTGTTCTTCAAATGTCGCGGGCATCTGACCTGTCTTCGGGTCTATACCGATCTGCCCGGAGGTAAATACCAGATCACCAGCCACAATTGCCGGCGAGATCGGAACAGTTGGTGGCGGCGCACCTGGCAAGCGAACCACACGACGTCCAGAAGGTGT
Source organism: Acidobacteriota bacterium (assembly GCA_046734235.1). GTDB lineage: Bacteria > Acidobacteriota > Blastocatellia > Pyrinomonadales > Pyrinomonadaceae > PSRF01. The sequence continues at coordinate 649 of JBKPQV010000506.1, read as the reverse complement.
TTGCCCGCTGATCGAAACGACAGCAATAAGAGTTAGCGCACCTGCAAGAGCAAAAGTTAGATTTTTTCTTTTCATCTCTTTACCTCAAAAGTACCTCGCGATTGTCGACTGCTCAGGTTTATTTGTGAGCAACGAAACGATCCACATTAGGAGCGCCGAAATGATCACCATGGGCACCACAGGCATAAAGCCAAGAACCGCAGTTCCACCCGGCGTACGCGAAAGAATCTCCGTACCACCAATGGACCAGGCGACAATCGACGGTCCAGGGGCAGGAGCCGGCACAAAATGCTGAAACAGTGCAACCGCAACTACCGCTGCAGCTGTCCACAAAGTTGAAGCAAGTGCTCCCCACTTAGTGCTTCCCTTCCAGAAAATCGCAGCAACTAGTAAAGGAGAAAGCGCGGCAAACCCCGAGAACCCATATTGAATGGCCAGCTCGAAAATGCTTTCCGGGGCCCGCAGCGCAATAATGTAGGCGACAATAGTTATCAGCACGATAAACATGCGGCCCGTCATGATCTGCACTCCCTCCCCGAAACGGTCTTTATGCCCGTAGAAAGCAAAGACGTCCTCCGTAAACATTGTCGAGAGAGCGAGAATTTGTGAGTCGCTGGCCATAACAGCCGCCATTATCCCGGCACCCAGC
>JBKPQV010000505.1:0-15537 GCA_046734235.1 Acidobacteriota bacterium | reverse complement strand
TTATTGTTCTAGTTTGGAAGGTAGAGCTTTTGGAGGGAAGAGGTCAGGCCAGCGATTTCGGAACTCAGAGCGCACGATTTCTTCGACGTCATCAGCCGTGGGGCAGGCCAGGCACCGCTCTACCAATTCTGCCGCCTCGGTAGTATCGATCTGAGAGAGTGTGGCTCTAACTTTAGGGATGGAGGTTGGCGTCATGCTCAAGTCCACCGCGCCCATTCCAGCCAGTAACACTGCGTAGGCTGGTGTCGAGGCCATTTCGCCACAAACTATAGCCGGAATCTTATTGTCGGCAGCAATCTGGAGCGTGCGTTTTATGCCGAATAAGACAGCCGGATGCAAAGTCCGAAACCAGTCCGAGACATCGTCGTTTCCCCGATCAACAGCCAACGTGTACTGCACTAAATCATTTGTGCCAAGTTCGAAGAAATCAACTTCCGGTGCGATCTTTTCCGCGGTGAGTACCGCAGATGGTATCTCGATCATTGCTCCGATCTTTATATCGGCCAGAGGAGCTCCCGAATTAAGCAATTCGCGTCGTTCTTCCTCTACGACGCGTTTTGCTCTCCTTACGTCAGAGACATCCGCCACCATCGGTATGACCATCCACAAGGTGCCAAACTCAGCCGCCCGAAGGATTGCTCTGATCTGAGCCCGCATAATCTTCTCGTTCTTTAATCCAAAACGAATTGCCCGCAGTCCCAATGCCGGGTTGCGCTCAGGTCGATCTGACAATTCGTACCCAGTTTCACCACCAAGATCGAATAGTCGAATGACAGCACTATCAGGCGCTGCTATTTCTGCAAGAGCGCGATACGACGCAAACTGTTCGTCTTCCGATAGCAACACTCCGGGACGAGATAAGAGAAACTCCGAACGAAACAGTCCGACACCACAAGCTCCAAATCGCTTCACGGAAGCAAACTCTGCCGGCAATTCAACATTCGCCCGCAAAGCAATCGATACGTCGTCTTTTGTCGTTACGGGACCACTGACGCCAGGAGCGATCGCGCACATTGACCCGGCAGGTACATGAGCAGTGAACTCGTAACGATCAATTGTTGCCGTCAAAGGATTGAGAATGACCTCACTCCGCTGCGCATCGACAATGATCTGATCACCGGTGCGGGTTCGGTGGTAAAAGTTGCGTAGACCAACCACTGCCGTTAACCGAAGTCCACGCGCAATGATCGCCATATGCGACGTCCAACCGCCAGCATCAGTAGCGATCGCTCTAACGTGATTCAGGTCCAGCTCTGCGATTGTCGAAGGCAGAAGATCCTGCGCGACAATTACCGCGTCCTCCGAAAGTTTTGGATAACTTCGGCCTTCACCGGTTAGATTTGCGAGCAATCTTTGGATAACGTCTTCAATATCGGAACCGCGCTCCCGCAGATACTCATCGTTAATCTGCATGTAGATCGACAACAATCGATCTCCCACTACTTTTGCAGCCCACTCCGCGTTAGCATGTTCCTTCACGATGTACTCTTCGACGTCCCTCGTCAGCTTCGCGTCTTCGAGAAACAAAAGATGCGCATCAAAGATGTATGCATGACCGCGCCCAAGTTCCTTCTCAGCGCGCTCCTTAATCGCTTCTAACTGACGACGAGATAGTCGTACGGCAGCTCGAAAACGCCGCCGCTCTCGTTCTAATTCCGATTCAGCTATCTCAGCACGGTATACATCTCTTGTACCATCCTGTAAGCGCAGGACACGACCGATAACGACGCCTTCGGAAACACCAAGCCCTTTACAACGAATTTCTTCTTTCGTTGCTGCCGGTCGTTTTTCACCAATCTCGGGTTCATCGAAGTTGCGCGCAAAGAGATCAAATACGGCATCGATTGCCAATTGCTCATCGGGCCCAACGGCGACGAGACGCAACTCAGTGCCACGGCCTGCAGCCAACATAAGAATGCTGAGGATGGATTTCGCATCCGCCTCAACTGGGTTATCGAGGCGGTAAATAGTTATGTTGCTTTGAAATTTATTGGCTACACGAACGAGGTTTGCAGCAGCGCGAGCGTGAAGCCCAAGACGACCGGTTACTCGAAGATTCCGTTCTGCCACGTCAATCCGCTCCGCCCTTAGCCGGAGGCGCCAGCAGAGCGCCAGCGAGATAGATTCCTTGCTGGCCCTGATCGCAGATTTTGCGCGCGACCTCTGGCAGCGATTCGTTTCCTGTGTAGGTAGCAAGTTTGATGACCATCGGCAGGTTAACTCCGGTAATCACTTCGACAACTCCGTCTTCAAGGAACATTGAAGCAATGTTTGTCGGAGTTCCACCAAACATATCGGTCAACAGTAAGATGCCGCCGCCTTGGGTCACTCGTGTGATGGCGCGCTGTACTTCATCGCGCGCTGCATCCACATCATCGTGCCACCCAATTGAAACAGCCGCGATATGTGAAACCGGGCCTATGATCATTTCAGCCGCGGCAAGAAGTTCACCTGCCAAATGTCCGTGAGTGACAATGACGCCTGAAAATCTCTTGGAATCTCCCGCTTGTGGCGATGGCTGCTGAGGATCGCTCATCTTAGCCTCCTGTCTCCTGGACCATCATCACACTTTCAACAACTTCGATCGAAATTGCGAACGAATTCCTTTGCGAACATCACGGTGGGCCGCATGAGCATCAAAACCCGCTCTGCGCAACGCCCGGGTAAGCTCATTTGCAATCATGACAGAGCGATGCCGGCCACCGGTACAACCTATACCAACCGTGACATACGACTTCCCTTCCCGTTTGTAAAGCGGTAGCAAGTATGTAAGCAAGTCCGTGAAGCGCACTAGCGTTTCGTGGACTTCAGTAAAGGAGCGCAAGTACTTCACCACTCGCCTATCGTGACCTGACAACGGTTTAAGGTCCTGCACAAAGTGTGGATTTGGCAAATGCCTCACATCAAACAGCAATTCCATATCGCCTGGATTACCGTATTTATGACCGAAACTCAGAACCTGCACACGCATCGGCGTGCCTCTTCGATCCGGACTAAAGCGTTCAAGCAAAAACCTGCGGAGGGTATGTACGGTATGTTCCGAAGTATCGATAATTTGATCTGCAAGCGCACGAATCCTGGACATCGCCGCTCGCTCCTTACCTATTGACGAGGGCAGACCCTTTCCACGCTCCGCAGGATGTGGTCTTCTAGTCTCGCTAAATCGATGCTGCAACACATCATCTGAAGCTTCGAAGAAAAGGACGGTGACTTTCAATCCCGTAGCTCTAAGCGCCTTCAACTGTTTCTCGAAATGTGCAAGAAATCCACCTTCGCGAATATCAATCACCAGAACGGCCCGCCTGATTCCTTTTTCATCATCATCTGAAGAGACAAGACGAGCAAAAGGCAGCAGCAAAGTTGTCGGAAGATTATCTACGCAGAAGTAACCAAGATCCTGGAAGGCGTTAGTAGCGGACGACATGCCAGAACCACTCAGCCCGGTAATGATCACTATGTCCGCGTCTTTGTCTTTGTCTACTGCAGGAGTGGTCGTGTTCTTGCGGGGCATGTTTAGCGAGACAGGGAAAAGGAACCCACTAGCCCAGGTTCAAGGGCAGAAGCCTGATGCTTAGGCTCCTGCCCTGATCTTAATAGGTTTTATGGTTCAATGAGGCCATAGTTACCATCTTTGCGCTTATACAAAACTCCGAGACGGCTCGTATCTGCATCACGAAAAACCAAAAACTGATCCGGTTCGCCCGATAACCTGAGAGCAGCTTCTTCTGCAGTCATTGGCTTAACTGTATAACGGCGTGCGGCAACGATGCGCGGAGGTCGGGGTGTTGCTTCAAGGCGACCGTTTGGTTCCGGAGCAACTCTGGCAGCGGAGCGAGCGCTTTGTTTACGGTCAATAATTTTCTTCTTTAGCTTCACCGCCTGCTTTTCGATTTTGGCAATCGCCCGCGTCGGGGCCATATACATATCGGCGTTTGTGTCTTTTGCAGCAATGGTGTGGTCTCGCCACTGCACAACTATTTCGCCGATCTGCCGATTCTTTTCAACTTCGATAATTACATGAGTCCGCAAGGGGGTTCCGTTAAATATGTGGTCTAATTTCTTGAAGTGCGCTTCTACGTGGCGCCGGATCGCCGGCGAAACTTCGACATGTCGCCCTGTGTATTCAAATTTCATCAGCCAAGCCCTCCTCGAAGGTAAACAAAAGAAACCAATACGCAGCCGGCTGCAAAGCGGCTTGACTACGTATACAAATGATTGCTAAACCGTGGGGCGTCGGTCTAACCAGCTCAGACTACAGCACGCCTTTCGCGCGAACCTGGAATTTGCATCTGGTCGCGATACTTCGCAACCGTTCGGCGCGATAACTTAATTCCGTCTTTAGCGAGGATCTTCACCACTTGATCGTCAGTAATCGGATTGTGGGAATCCTCCTCTTCAATAAGTTTCTTGATCTTTAGTTTGATGATTCGGGTCGAAATCTCTTCACCGTCTTCGTTCAGCATTCCTTCAGTGAAAAATCGACGCAGCTCGATTACTCCTTGCGGAGTATGCGCATACTTGCGATTGACCACACGGGAAACAGTCGACAGGTGCATGCCAATATCCTCCGCGATGTCTTTCAACATCATCGGCTTAATGTGTTGCACACCGTGATCAAGAAAATCCTTTTGTCTTTGAACAATTGATTCCACTACTTTGTAGATTGTCTGGCGACGATGTTCGATGTTGCGTAACAGATCAACAGCTGAACGCATTTTCTCGCGGATGAAACTCTTCGTTTCGTTACTAACACCCTGACTCAGCATTTGCTGATACTGAGCGCTTACCCGCAAACGAGGACTACCATCGTCAGCAAAGTAGATGACGTATTCGTCATCGCCCTCGTCGAGCTTTTCAATATAGATCTCAGGGCTAATCAGAATCGGTTCTTCGGAGGAATAGCGACGGCCAGGATAAGGATCCAGCGTGCGAATGAATTGCAGTTCTGATAAAAGCAACTCGACGTCGACACCAATTTGCTTGGATAGATTTGGCAGCTTGTGTTGTTGCAGTTCAGCAAAATGATCACTGATCAACTTTGCCGCCAGGCGGTCCCTCTCACCCAGTACCTCGAGTTGGACCAATAAGCATTCTTTTACCTCGCGAGCACCACAGCCAACAGGGTCCAAACGCATAACCGACTGCCGGCCCTCTTCGACGACGTCTTCGGTCCATGGACCCATGAGACCAATCTCTTCGTTGGTGGCGTTGAGACGGCCATCAGCATTCAGGTTTCCAATAACAGCAATTGCCGCGTCGCAAACGTCCTCTTTGAGCGGCGACATATGCAGTTGCCACTCAAGGTGCTCCGCAAGCGAAGGAGGTCGGGTAAGAAACTGCTCGAAGGTTGGAGCGTCTTCCTTGTACTCAATTTCCTGTGTCTTGTACCCGGGATCAAGATAATCTTGAAACTCCCGGCCAAAATCAATTTCCTCAAAAGCATCGCGAGAGCCTTCTTCAGAAAAACCGTCCTCGCCTGCTACCTCTTCACCTTGCTCGCCAGCGTTATAGCTCTCGCCCAAATCGTCGGTCGTTCCAGCCAGCGCCACGGCTTCAGCGTCGCCCGATCCATTAGTTCCAGCGCTGCCAGCTTCAGGTGAAGCAGCTTCGAAATTTGCATCAGCGTCCGAGCTTGCCAAATGGTCCAGTACTTTTTCGGCTAATTCCTGAACTTCCTCCTGACTTGGCACTTCCTCCAAAACCGGGTTTTCGAGCAGCTGCTGCTGAATCAGATCAGTCAACTCCAACGAAGTCATTTGCAGCATTTCGATGCGCTGCCTTAACTGCGGTGTCAGGACTAGTCGTTGAGAGAGGCTGGTAGTTAGTTTAAGAGACATTCTTAAATCGATACTTCGAGTTTGAAGTTATTTTTGCGCTGTTACGCGCGGGAAGATTATAACCCATTAGGAGTGGTTTGCGCGTCAGAGTTCACATTCGGAATTTTTCACCCAAATAAAGCCTTCTTACTTCGCTATCTTCTGTCAAGTCTATAGGTTTGCCGGAACGGAAAATCCGGCCTTCCGCCATGATATAGGCACGGTCAGTTACACCTAGAGTCTCACGCACATTATGGTCAGTAATCAAAATACCGATGCCACGGCCGCGTAAATAAAGTATGACGTTTTGAATGTCGTCGACAGCCTTTGGATCTATCCCCGCGAAGGGCTCATCAAGCAGAATGTATTGCGGTTCAGTTGCGAGCGATCTTGCGATTTCTGTTCGGCGGCGTTCTCCGCCAGATAAGGCGTCACCACGAGTGTTGCGCACGTGGCTAATGCCAAACTCCTCTAGCAATTCCTCAAGTCGCTTCAATTGCTCTCGCCGCCTCAGTCCCATCGTTTCCAAGACGGCTAGAATATTTTGCGCCGCGGTCATCTTTCGAAACACTGAGGGCTCTTGCGGGAGATATCCGATGCCCAGCCGAGCTCTCAAGTACATGGGCAACTTGGTTAGATCCCTGCTTCCTAACATTACGCTGCCTGAGTCGGGACGCTCAAGCCCGACAATCATGTAGAAGGTCGTCGTTTTGCCCGCTCCGTTTGCGCCGAGTAGACCTACTACTTCCCCCTTGTTCACCTGCAAACTTACGTCGTCAACAACCCGGCGACGGCCGTAATGCTTTACGAGATTTAGACTACGAAGCGCCTCACTGGTTGAAGGTTCAACGATAGACTTCACAGCTTGAGCTTCATTCACAACGGGCTCGCGCAAGTCTTCGATCTGCAAATCCTCTGCCTGCATCGTGTAGCGTTTCGGTAGGTGAAGCTAGGGCTTCTTGATCTTGTGGGTGGTTCTGATGCGACCGGGCGATAGTGGACCACGTGTGTCGTCGGCAGTGACTTTACTGTCCCGAATCGACAGCGTCAATCGAGCTCCTTCGGTATTACCCTTTTCGCTGTCTTCCACTCGTGCGGGGTTGCCTTTTAGGACCGCGACTTCATCCAGGGCGGTGTATTGAACCCAATCTCCAATCCCCTTCCTACCCGGTTGTGTCAACACGACATTTCGTTGCGCAATAGTCTTGTCCATTTCATTAGTTTCTTTTGAAAGATAGACGTCAGCGACTCCACTAGTAATGCGATCATTGCCCTGCTTGATATCTACATTGCCCTCATAGTGCAAAATCCGATTTGGATCTGAATAAGAAAGCGAATCTGCAGAAGCAAAGACAGGAACGGTCTCTGAATTTCCTCCTACGTTACGTTTCGCATTGTAAAGACCGGTTTGAACGTGGCCGGTTGCGTCCATCGTCTTATCATTAAGATAAAGATTCAATTTGTCGCCGCGCACAAAGTTATCGTCTTGCCAAGCCTTTGCGCCACCCGTGTAAGTAGCAACTCCTGTCTCATGATGAAATTCTGCACGATCGCTAACTATGTAGACTGGACTCTTTACTTTTGAAAATGGGATAGCGCCATTTGTTTGTTCCTGACTGTAGTAGGTCGAACTGGTTCGACCACGGCTGTACGAAATGTGATTCGCCAGATCAGAGTCGAGCTCAACACCTTTGGTGCGACCACGTGAGTCCCAAATCGTTGGCTCACCACCTCGCAAGCGCACAGTCTGATCGGCCGCAGTATACGAGACTGTTGAAGCTATGCCGTTGCGATCATTCTCATTGAACTTTGCATCTCCCTGCGCGTCGAAGCGTTCAATGTCCTGGGTGGCAGGGATGAACACGGCCGTCATCGTTTGCGAAGTTAGCGTTCTTGTACCTCTCTGAGGGTTGGGCTGAACCGGATCGATCACGGCTTTGCTACCGTCGGTAGCGTTGCAGATCTTAGCTAGATTGTCCTTCTCGTAAAATTCGCAATTGAAGTGTGGCGCCGTCACTGTCTTCTTGTCGCTTGTGGCGCTGCGATCTACCGGATCAACGAACAGTTCAGCGTTGCCATCAGCCTGCGCCTTTTCTAAGTCTTGACCGGAACCTCGCCAAAACAGTTTTACTGAATCTGCAGTCAAGCGTTTGTTTGCTGCTCGTTTGTCATTGGCTTTTGACTTAGGTGCAGAAAGAGTTACTACCGAGCGACCAACGGCCGTAAGCTCCTTCAGTAAACTCCGATTATCCTGAGCTTGAAATTTAACGTCGACGGAGTAGGCGCCAGTCAGCTCGGCATCTGAATCTGCATTCAACGTCCTCGCTTTCACGCCGTCCCAGGCGACGGCGCTTTCGAGAACCTGGTCCTTGTCGAGGAGAAAGTTCATGTTCACCGAGTGAACTTCGGCCGCATGACCTGGCTCCATCGTTCGAAGATAAGAATTTCCTCTTAGTTCACATTTTTCGAGCTTTTTATCCTTATTGAGCGTCGCATACAGCGTATCACCACTCATTAAACTCGTTTCCTGTTCCGCAGTTACTCCTCCGGAAAATGTTAGCCTCCAGATCTCGTGCTCGAAAACACCTTGAGCAGCCTTGATAGTCACCGGTTTTGATCGAGGTGAAAGCTTTGCATTGGCATCCGCGGCTTTGGGCATTACGGTGATTTGAACATCTTTCTTGAGTTCAAGCCGTTGCGCTTTCTTTTGCACAACCGCCCCGACAGAGGTACCCGAAACGTTATCTCTCTCGAAAGCTACTGGACTATCAGTCAGCGCGTTCTCGCTATCCATGTCGAACAAGAGCGCCTCAGTCGTTACTTTGAGTTTGTCTTTAGTTTCAATCTTAACGTTCCCAACAAATGAGATCGTGGATGGATTGGGTTGATAGATTGCCCTATTTGCAGTGATGCGATCGGGAACGTCACCACTCGGTGGGTAAACGTCAATGTTGACGTTTTCAAGCTCGTGATGGCTGTCCGAGTAAGTAATATCGCGGGATGCTTTTACCCAAAGAAAGAGCCTGCCATCCTTTGTTTCCTGACGCTCGTACCCCTCGATTATGCCGCTCACCTCTTTTGACAGCTCCGCGTTCTTCGGAATCATCTTGAACACCTGATTTTGTCGAAGCTTGTAGTACGACACGCCGACAAACCCGATGCCCGCTGCCAGCAAAACTAGTGCGACGATCCTCGCGACGAGAGGAAATCTCGCTCGCAACCCAATTCCGAAAGATCGTCGTCTGGTGATTTCTTGCATAAGTTCAAACTTCAGCTAACTCGTAGATCCTGCACATTCAATTGCACTCTAATATCGTCGTTCCAAACGCTGGTCTCAATTGTATAAGCCAGTTCGATGCTACCATTTAGTTGCGGAGTTTGCTCTCCTCTGGCAAGTGCATGCCACCAAATCGCCTCGTGAGGGCGATTATTTGGCCCTGCCAACCGCATCTTCAGGTGTACGTCCTTTAAAACAGAGGGCTCGGATAAACAGCGTAAATGCCGTGACCAAAAGACGGGACGAGGATTTCCAGCTCCGAATGGCTCCAATAACTCGAGCTCCTTAATCAGTTGAAATGTAATCTCTTCCGGTTTCAACTCCATATCAATGGTCACAGAATGTTCAAGATCTTCATCACTCAAGCATGCAGCTGCATGCTCATTGAGCCGTTGTCGAAACTGGTCAATCCGTTCAGGCTTTATTGTTATTCCAGCCGCATGTGAGTGTCCTCCAAACTTCTCAAATAAGTCGGAGCAAGAAGTTAGACCATCCAATAAATGATAAGCCTCTATACTGCGGCCTGAGCCATGGGCCACTTCACCTTCAATCGAAAAAACTACGCAAGGCCGGTTGATTTGCTCGGCAATTTTTGAGGCGGCGATACCAATTACTCCGCGATGCCATCCTTCACCAGCGATGACAGCAACATGTGAACCGGGTCTATCGCTGCCTGCGAGTTCAGCTGCAGCCAGATCTATGATCTGTTGCTGAACTGCTTTGCGTTCCTCGTTTCGAGTATCGAGATGCATCGCGAGGCTACGCGCTTTATCCAGATCTCTTGTATCAAAGAGCTCAACAACCGCTTTGGCAGCATCCATCCTTCCAGCCGCATTAATCCGCGGTCCTAGTCGGAACCCGAGATCGTATGCTGTCATGCCCTTACCATCTCCGCAACCGGCTACTTCAATAAGAGCACGCAACCCTGGGTTTTTGGCTTTTGCCAGATCTTTAAGGCCCAGCGCGACGATTGTTCGGTTCTCACCGACCAGCTTGGCAACATCGGCAACAGTGCCGATGGCCACAACCTTCATGAAGGATTCGACAAGCGCTTCACGATCTCGTTCGCGAAACAGTGCATGGACCAATTTGAATGCGACACCTACGCCAGCAAGATTTTTATCGGGATAAGCACAACCCGCCTGATTCGGATTGAGCACAGCGAATGCTGGAGGCGCGCCCTCATGTTCGTCAGGCAAATGATGATCGGTAATTATTACGTCGAGCCCGTTGTCGCGCGCCCAATAGAGGGGTTCGTGCGCACGAATGCCGCAATCAACGCTAACCACCAACTTGTAACCTTCCTTAAATGCCTTTTCTAACGCGGGCTGCTGAATTCCGTAGCCTTCCGTGAAACGGTGTGGAACGTGATATCCCGTTTTTGCGCCCAGCATCTTTAAGGCGCGTAAAAGAACGGCAGTGCCGGTCGTGCCGTCCACATCGTAATCGCCGTAGATTAGGATAGGTTCCTGATTGTCGATGGCAAGAAGTAGTCTGCTAACGGCCTCTCTCATTCCAAGCATGAGAAAAGGTTCGTGGATTTGATCGGGTTTTGGAGTAAGGAACGACCGCGCAGACACTTCATTGTCGTATCCGCGGGAAATTAATAGCCCAGCCAGGATTGGTGAGACACCCAGAACGCGTGCGAGCGAGGCTGCCTGTGAGGAGTCTTGCCTACGCACGATCCAGCGTTTGGCTTTCATCTACTCGTCATATTTCTTTCAGTTTATTCGGCGAACCAGCCGTCAGCACTCAGTAGCTTAACACCGATTCGTCGATTCCCGTCCAGTTCATCAGTCCATGAGCCATTTACTTCAGCTTCAAGAATTCCGCCAAATGGTGGGACTAACTTCAGAATCGAGCCGATCGCAATATCGGTCTCAATCAGAAGCGTAGCTCCGCCACGGCTAATCTTTGTCGCCGTTGCTTTGGTTTGAAATGGGTTGCCCGCTCGGTCCTTTCCTTCAACATCAAGGGAAAATTCTACTGGGACGCGGGGGCTTCGTGGTCGTTGTGAGGGAGCATCTCGTCGAGAGTCGTCCTCGTTCATTTAGTAATCACCGCCCTTATGGCTATTTTGTCGGGCGAGCCATGCTCGGCGCCGGAGAGGAGGGGCTGGGCTAGTGTAGCGGAAGTGAACGGTTTCTGGGTAGGGCCAAGGGATCAGATTTTGGATTTCGAATTTGGAATTTGGAATCCTGGCCCACAAAATCCGAAATCCCAAATCCCAATTTCGAAATCCATTTCAGATGCTTGCTGAGAAATAACCGGCTGATAGTGCCACCAAAATTAGTGCGCCTACTATCACACGGTAAATAATGAATACGCCGGTCGAATGGGTCCTTAAGAAACGCAGCAAGAACCAGATTGAAGCGTAACCTACAATCCCAGACACTAGTGTCGCCACAGCAAGCGCCGCGTAACTATCAGCAGGGATCTTCGTAATCGCTTCTTTGAGTTCCAATAGCCCTGAAGCGGCAATTGCCGGAATTGAAAGCAGGAACGAAAACCTCGCCGCCGTTTCACGAGTCTCTCCGGCAAACAAGCCAGCCATGATCGTTGACCCAGATCGACTTGATCCTGGAATCAATGCAAGAACCTGGGCAGACCCAACAGCGAGCGCATCTCCGATTCCAAGCTGCTGCATTCCCCGGTTACGTTTCCCCACAAGTTCAGCGATTGTCATCAGCACTGCCACGACAATCATCATCGTCGCGATTACCCACAAGTTTTTCGTGAACGTTCCTTCGATCTGTTTCTTTAGAAGCAGACCAACAATACCCACCGGCAGTGATCCAATGATCACCAACCAGCCGAGCCACGCATCATGTGATAGCTTGGCGCCACCTTGTTTGGCAGATCCACTCAACAGAGCTACATGGTCCTTGGTGAATGCCGTAAGGATGTTGACGATGTCCCTGGCGAAATAGATCAAAACTGCGAGCAAAGTACCGAGCTGGATCACAGCGATAGTTGCTGTCGTTTGTTGTGCTTGCAGGGTCTTATTCATTCCGCCGTAAAGGTTCACAGCCCGTGCAGCAAAAACAAGGTGTGCCGTTGAGCTAACAGGAATGAATTCGGTCAGTCCCTGCACGAGACCGAGAATGATTGCTTGAAGGATTGTCATGGAATCTTTGGCTTTAGGATTTTCGTGATCTTAGAGCTTTCTTGTTTGATTGATTGTTCGCTGGCAATGGGTCCTATAGGTCGTATAGGCCCTATAGGTCCTAACCACTCACTCCCGGAACGAGTTTCGCGCAGCGATTCGGTCGTACATAAACGTTGGCATCACCATGCCAAGCCGGACGAAACTGGCAAGTTGCCAGGGGAAAGCATACGACTTTTTGCCTTTTTCGATGGCCCAGATGATCTTTGCGACTGCGTCATCTAACTCCATCAAAAAAGGCATTTTCGCCTTCCTGCCTGCGGTAAATGGTGTCTTGATGAATCCTGGATGAATAATCGTCACACCAACTCCGGAGTTAAGTAGATCAATTCTCAAGCTTTCAAAGAAACAACTCAGCGCCGCCTTACTTGCGCAGTACGCTGCCGACTTCGGAAGTCCTCTATATGCAGACAAACTGGAAATTGCCACTAGTTGGCCCTGGCTCCGCTCTGTCATCTCAGGAAGCACAGCGGCGACACTATTTGCAGCGCCAATTACATTGACATTAAACACATTAGCTACGTGCGCTGGTTGTAATTGAACTGCATGCGCGGCTCCTCCAATCCCGGCATTTACCACCAACAAGTCAATAGGCCCAGCCTCAGCTCTTAATCTATCAGCTGCACTTCTTATCGCGACTGCATCGTTGACGTCGGCTACAAGGGCTATTGCATTGGCGTTGCTGTTTTTTATTTCCTGAACGATCTCGGCGAGCAGTTCAGCACGGCGGGCTACCAAACCAACCTTTGCTCCCCGGCGGGCTAGTTCCACGGCGAGGCCTTTGCCGATACCCGAGGAGGCACCGGTGATCATCACCACTTTGTTATTCCAGTTGTGCAACGGAGATTTAGGCTCTAACGATCACAAAGGTTATGACGGGCTTCGCACCAGTTCGTTTTTGTATAAATCGCTTTAGTTCGACGCGTAAATGTTCTTTCAATAATGATTCGTCAGAAAGCGTCGTTCTTGAGGCTCCGGCAAGTGCGGCAGCAATCGTTCGTTTGGCGTCACTGATGAGGTAATTGCTACCAACGGGGGAAGTTAATGCAGCGCCTGACGAAGCTGAGGGGAACCCATTCGCAGTAGTTAATCCGCGCACGCCTCTCGAAACTATTTGCGGTTCTTCCAGGATTTCACCAGTCTCCTCATCAATTGAGACAACAACAGTCACCGTTCCTTCGTAGGCCAACTGCTTTCGCTGGCGCACAGTTTCACTATCAATCTCTTCGAAGCCAGTTTCGTCAATGAATGTTCGACCGATTTCTCGTTTGTCAATTACCGCGGCACGCTCGCCATCAAACTCAAGCACATCGCCGTTTTCAATTAGAATGATGTTCTCTTCCGCGTAACCAAGATGGTTCTTTACAAACTCTTTGTGTCTGAAGAGCATTCGATACTCACCGTGGACAGGTACAACGTATTTAGGCCGCACCGCTTCGGTCATTATTCGAATATCTTCCTGTGAAGCGTGCCCGCTTACATGTACAAGCCGCCGCTTCTCTTCGATGATGTTCGCTCCACGCTTGTAGATGAAGCCGATCATGCGGGAAATCAGTCGTTCATTACCCGGAATGATGCGAGCGGATAAAACAACGGTGTCTCCCTCCTCGATCATTAGCCCTTTGTAACTCTGCATTGCCATTTGCGAGAGTGCGGCCCGTGATTCACCTTGCGATCCAGTTACCAGAAACACAACGTCTTCATCTCGCATGTCTTTGGTTTGGTTAAGCGAGACAAGCAATCCATCGGGGATATCGAGGTAACCGAGGCGGTCAGCGACCTCCACGTTTTTCTGCATGGAACGACCCAGAACACAAACACGTCGATTGAACTGTTGTGCTACATCGAGCACGATTTGCAAGCGATGAATCGACGAAGCGAATGCAGCAACGATGATCCTCCCCTTTGCTTCGGCAAATATTTCTTCGAACGCCGGGATAACCGCGCGCTCAGATGGCGTTCGACCGGGCACTGTGGCGTTGGTGGAGTCTGAAAGCAACGCCAGGACGCCTTCCTGTCCATAACGACGAAAGGAGCGCAAATCGATCGGTTCACCGATGACCGGCGTTTCATCCACCTTATAGTCGCCTGTATGGATGATGGTGCCGACCGGGGTTTTGATAGCTAATGAGAAGCAATCGACTAGCGAATGCGACACACGAACGAACTCAATTGAGAACACACCAAGGTCAATAATATCGCGGGGCTCCACCCGATGAAGCAGAACGTCACCGAGCAACTCATGCTCATCAAGTTTGCTTTCAGCCAGGCCAGCAGTGAAATGAGAGCAATAGACAGGAACGTTAAATTTCTTTAGCAGGTAAGGTAACGCGCCGAGATGATCTTCGTGACCATGCGTGAGAATGATCGCGCTGATATCTTCCTTGTACTCATCAAGGAAGGCGAAATTTGGGATTGAAACGTCTACTCCGTAAGCAGTCTCCTCGGGAAACCCCATGCCGGCATCGAGAATAATCATCTCGTCGCCGTAACGCATAGCCATACAATTCATTCCAAACTCGCCGATACCGCCGAGCGGAATGATCTCAAGAACACTACTCACTTTTAGCTATTACTCGACTCTCCGGGGAACCTGTTGACCTTGAAAAACTGAACGTGCAGGTCTGATTAGGCCAGAAAGTATAGCACAATGGCGAGTTCAGATTAGATGTTAGGTGGGGGTCCCGCAGTTTATAAGTGCGCTTGCCTAGTGAGAGTTTGAAACTGCAAAATCAAGCTATGAGAAAACTTCTTACTTCAATTCTACTCGCCTTACTTGCGGCTACCTGCGCCAATGCCGTTGAAACCATGCGCCTCGATTACTACCATACCGGGAATTCAACCAGTGAAATGTTTAGTGTAGACCGCGTAAGCATTGAGCCATTGCCTTGGCCTGGCGATGTCGCACAGTCAATCGACAAAAGTAATTTAGGAAAATATTTCTTCGAGGTTCGCGACCTAAAGACGAAGACAGTTCTTTATTCGCGCGGCTTTGCTTCAATCTATGGTGAATGGGAAACCACTGATGAAGCCAAGACTGCCAATCGAACTTTTCAAGAATCCTTACGCTTCCCCGCACCAACCGCGCCCGCTCAGATTGTTCTCAAAAAGCGTGATGCGAAGAATACCTTTCAGGAGATTTGGACCACAACCATTGCTCCATCTGATCAATTTGTCGATCGGACCAAACTAGTTGCCCCAGCCCCATTGATCACTATTCAAAAGATTGGTGATCCTTCGACTAAAGTGGATTTTCTGATCATTGGTGATGGATACAC
>JBKPQV010000504.1:0-4036 GCA_046734235.1 Acidobacteriota bacterium | reverse complement strand
CGTCCTTGTGCCGCGATGGCTCGGGCCCGCTGTGTACGGCGAAGTGTTTTGGAGTTGAGATGACGCGGTAATACTTCGGATCATCTCCCTGCATTCCAGTGACGAAAGCCACGCCCATTCTCGCCGTGAGGAAAGGATCTTCCCCAAATGTTTCTTGCCCACGTCCCCAACGTGGGTCGCGAAAGATGTTGATGTTGGGTGCCCAGAAATCCAGCCCTTCGAAGATGTCACTGTGGCCATCTCGCATACCTTGGACATGCTTAATACGGCCCTCAGTTCCGATCACCACTGCCATGCGATGGATGGCATCCGTGTCGAATGTTGCAGCTAACCCGACTGGATTCGGAAATTCAGTCGTGCCCTTTGTGGCGATACCGTGCGAGGCCTCGCTCCACCAGTCGTAATCTGGAATGTTAAGCCGCGGAATCGCACGCGACTGATTTACGAGTTGCGTAACCTTTTCTTCCACAGTCATGTGGCGGACGAGATCCTCGGCACGTTGCTGCGCGGGTAAATCGGGGTTCAGGTAGGCGGGTTTGTCTCCGTTCTGAGCGTACAAAATGCTCACAATGGATAAGGTGGCAATCGTCATCAGAACTCGCTCGGCGGTTCTTTTCATCTCTCTCCTTAAGGAAACATGATCAAACGACAATCGTGATTTGGTGCTCCCTGCTTTGAGCGCGAGCTTAGTGCCATGTACTCGAAGTAAGAGTCTCCGGCATGACTGTAACTCAAGACTAAAATTGAAAGAAATAATTGCCTGAGGCGCGGCGGAAAGTCTTGTGGTTGGCTTGAAAATTGTTGAAAGTTTAGCCACGCAGGGTAACCAGTGTAGGTTGAAGATTAGCACTCAACAGCGATAATAGGTCTCAAGGCGAAATAATGAGGCTCATTTGGTACTCAGCGTCTAGATTTAAAATGAAGCAAGTAAGAAGGACACAAATGCCTGATCCAATCGCTAGAAAGCGTCTGAAGGAGAAAATGCTTGATCGATGGGAGAACGAGGGAGGGAGGATTGCCGCCGACACAACAACGTCGGACGAGACCGGGCTGACAAGCGAGAATACGGGGAAAGGTAAGAAACTATCTTCTCGGCGCGATAAGTCGACCGTTGGTGCACCCCCATCTCCGACCAAAAGGCGCAAACTCTGATCTTAATGTGGATCGCTCGTTTGCGTAGTTACGAAATCGCGCGTAGAATCTCTCCCAATCGGCTGAGCTGCTAAATGTAGCTCGCCAAGTGATTGCCGGGGTGAGGACGGTGATCACAAATTCACGGTCTTAATTGATTGTGAGAACGATAGCGGTAAGGTTCACCACGAATCTTGCCGCTTTCGCTTTTTCTGGTTTGGCAACCGGACCGTCAGAAGCGATGTTGACTTGCAGGGGCCCGAGTGTTTTTAGAGAGTTGTGCACAACATTCATCTTAAGCCAACACGAAATCCGCAATCCGAAATTCCAAATCCGAAATTCGCCCCGTCGCCCCGAGCCATCTATTGCCATCTTATGCTCGCCGCCTGAACAATAGGAAGATGATGGCAAGCACCAGAAAAATACCAATGGTTCCTGGCCACAAGAACCATCCTCGTCCACTGCTGTAACCCCCGACAACTACGCACCCTGAGGTTAACATCAGCATCAATGAAACAATTCCAACTTTTTTCACAAAGGCCTCCAATTAATCTTCTTCGCGCTCTTTAATTTGTCTTACAAGTCGCTGCGGTTTCGTTTCTTCACTCATTGCTCGAACCTGATCGTCACGACTCAGATCGGCACCTACTTTTTCTGCAATCGCCCGCAAAATCCTTAACATCTGTGTATTTTCCTGCTCACTCAACAGATTGATCTGCAAGTCAAGATGGTTTCGTCTTTCACTAATTTTGGTATCGTGATTCTGACTGATAAGGATGAATGTTGATAGGAAGATCGCTTCGAGAGAGACCACGAGTGTCAGAAAAGTGAACGGGAAGGGATCAATGTGAGGCAAGCGAGGTATCACATTGCTCAAAATCCAAACTCCAAAAAAGACAACATGGACCCACACGAATGTCATGCTGCCACAGAAGTTGGCAATAGCTTCAGCAACTCGGTCGGAAGGGGTGCGCTCCTCTTTGGCGGCTTCCTCGAGCTCTCGAATCGCCTCAATATTTCGCTGAGTCAACTGATCGACGGAATCAGCAGAACCAGTTTCCAAACCGCGCTCTGATTCAGATACTTCTCTCATGGTCCAGGTTCACGCTCCCAATGGCGGTGTAGGGCAATGGCTGAGACAAAAGCTTCCGCTAAGTCTTTGATCAATCCTGTACGGCTGGTCACGATGCCCTTATCAACTGCTATTCCTTCACTGGCTTCATCTGACTCAGTAAAGTCTCCCCCGAGCGAAGTAGCTAACAATCCGACACCTGCGCCACTCCCTGCAATCGACTTACAGTGCTTGAAAGCCTCGGATATAAATTCAGGGGCATCCTTCTCCCTCGAAAGAGCAGCGACGCTCGAATCACCTCCGGGTACAAAGACCGCATCGAAAAAAACTGATGACGCCGTTAGAAAACTAAAGTCGGCTTTCACCTGGCTACCATTTGCACCCGACACTACACCAAGGCGAGGCGCGACTGTTTTAGGCATTGCGCCTGCTGTGAGCAGAGTTTTGTTCATCTCGTCCACCGCCGTATCATCGTAGCCATCAGCTATGAGTACAGCGATCTTCCGAGTTTTGATCGAGTCTTTCGGGAAGTTTGGATTGTCCACCATACTGAGCGCTCGAGAAGAATTGATTTCCTGCGCGACCTTTTTGGGTTGGAAGTTGCGCGGATCGACACCTCCCGGAACGCTCATATTCATTGGCTTGTCGAGCTTCGTCGGAACCTTCGCTCCTAAGCCTTCGGCAACGCTGTTCGCCAGTCCTTTATCGACTTGTGCCAACAACGCTAGCATCCGTTCACGAATCGGTGGTGTCTCAACCTTTCCCAGTTCAAAGCGCAACGCGCGAATGATGTGTTGCTTCTCAGGTTCTGACTGGCTGTTGTAGAACAGTGTCGCCTGACTAAAGTGATCAAAGAAGCTCGCACTTCGTGCCCGAATCTTCTGGGCGTCGATTCGTTCAGCAAAACTCTGAAAGCCTCCCATATCCACGCCTGCCTGAAATGGACAACCACCTCTGAGACTG
Organism: Acidobacteriota bacterium; assembly: GCA_046734235.1. Classification (GTDB taxonomy): domain Bacteria; phylum Acidobacteriota; class Blastocatellia; order Pyrinomonadales; family Pyrinomonadaceae; genus PSRF01. Next base: position 870 of record JBKPQV010000504.1, on the reverse strand, counting down.
TTCGGCTCATAACTAGTCTGCCCGCGATTCACTGTTTGCCTCATAAAGCCATCCCGTTGGTTGTTGTGTACGGGTGCCACCGGACGATTGATTGGTATCTCGTGAAAGTTTGGTCCACCGAGACGGATCAACTGAGTATCGGTATATGAGAACAAGCGACCTTGCATTAGTGGATCGTTGGTGAAATCTATGCCAGGAACGATGTTGCCAACGTGAAAAGCAACCTGTTCCGTCTCAGCGAAGAAGTTGTCAGGATTGCGATTGAGTGTCAGTTTTCCAATTCGTCGCACCGGCACAAGTTCTTCGGGAATAATCTTGGTAGGGTCGAGCAGGTCAAAAGCAAACTTATGCTCGTCCTTTTCTTCGACGATCTGCAGTCCCAGTTCCCACTCAGGAAAGTCGCCGTTTTCAATTGCCTCCCACAGATCGCGCCTGTGAAAATCGGGATCCTTTCCCGAGATCTTTTGCGCTTCGTCCCAGGCAACTGCATGGAGACCAAGCAAAGGTTTCCAGTGAAACTTCACAAAACGAGATTTACCCCGCTCATTGATGAGCCTGAAGGAATGAACGCCAAAACCTTCCATCATCCGAAGGCTTCTCGGAATCGCTCGATCTGACATTACCCACATGATCATGTGCATCGATTCCGGCATCAATGAAATGAAGTCCCAGAATGTATCGTGTGCAGAGGCAGCTTGCGGTATTTCGTTGTGGGGTTCTGGTTTGACTGCGTGGACCAGATCGGGAAACTTCATCGCATCCTGGATGAAGAACACCGGGATATTATTGCCAACGATGTCGAAGTTCCCTTCCTGCGTATAAAACTTGACCGCGAAACCACGAACATCACGAGCGAGATCTGTCGAGCCC
>JBKPQV010000503.1:0-3226 GCA_046734235.1 Acidobacteriota bacterium | reverse complement strand
TCGATGACTTTCTGGATGGTGACCGAGTCGTCGGCGAGTAGGAGTTTGCGTCCAGCTAGCAAGCTTAGGATCCTTTAGCTGAGTTGCACCATCGGCGGGGCCCTACGTGCGATTGCACAGATGGCGCAGGCATGTCTTCACAGGTCGGGCCTTCGGAAGAGGCCACGTATGAAACCTAACACCCACGGGAACAGGCAGTCAAGAGTTTAGTTTTGCATCGTTTAAAGATGTCCCTCGCCCCAGGAACGGGATAGCCGACCGCAAATCCAAGATCTCACAGTCATTTTCCCTTTGAATCCCTATCCTGTGAGAACCTATTTTTGACCTTTGAAATCCTGCTTTTCTGACAAAAACCTAGGGCAAAGCCTCAACATTTACGTAGAACTTAAAGGCACCGCTTTGCTGAACTCCTAAGAGAAAATGCAGATCTATGGTCGCTCCGGGAGTTAAAGTGCCTCCAGGAATGGCGACAGTTACAGTTGAGTTCAGTCCTCCTCCGCCAATTAGTTGAAGCGGTGAGGGCTGCTGCAGTGTAGTTCCCAAAACCGTCAAACTGCCGAGCGTCGTACTGACGCTTATATCGCTCCCGTCGATCACGCGGACATCTGCCTGTGCACCTCCGGGGACGTAGCCAGGACTGTTTAACGTCGTCACGTCAATAATACGGAACCGCAAAATTGTTACCGAGGTTCCGGTAATGTTTGTAAATCGTCGCCTTATCGAAAGCGTTCCCAAGCCGCCATTTGTTACCGGGGTGAAATTTCGCACTCGATTTGGTGAAACAGAAGCGGCAGCTGCCGGTTCAATAAGCGATGCCAAAATAAGCGCATTGCGTTGGACTGGACTGCTGCTGTTTTCCGGACCCGGCGCACCTAATTGTGATTGCACTCCCCCAAAAGAACCTGCCTGAGTACTGACGAATACAAAGTCCTGAAGATTGTCATTAGTGTCTTGCGGCACCCCCGTAGTCTGCTTACGAACGAACGCGTACTGTCCATCGTTCGGTCCTGGCGAGGGCAAGTTCGTTCCTTCTCTGAACAACGCCGATAGGGCACCCGTTGCTGAACTCAAGCTCACCGCATCAACCCTGGTTCCGAACGAAAAGTTTGCTGGATTAGAAGTTTTGAAAAGGCCAATCGCGCCGTCGTCTGGTATATCGGTGCTTACATAAATCAGATCACCGGCCGCAACTGGCGCTAACGTATATCCTGGTCCGGACCCTGGCCCATTGGTGAGTAGATAATGTCCGCCCGCAGGAATTACAGTTCCGTTTGGAATCGTAGCTGCAACAGCAGCGATAGTGCCGGCGCTATTCAAATACGCAACGGACCAACCGGCGGACCCATCAGCAGCGTTAATGGTGAACGGTGCTCCGCTGTTGTTATAGATCTCAACATATTCATCGCGTGAACCTTCTCTTCCATCTGTAGACGGTCCACGGAATCGGAATTCACTAATCATCAGCGGAACTATGATGATCGTGCCGCGACCTTTTTGCGCAAGAACTAAAATCGGCTGCAAGAGTAGCGTGGCAATAATGACTAGCGAATAAAGTCCACGGCTATTGGAGTAAGTAGACGAAGACACAGATGTTGTTTCCCTTCAGAAAAAAGTTTCTTGGAGAGCTACAGACAAAAATATTTGTGTTTTAAAGATTTCTGGGCTACAGGCTTTGAACCCGCGTACGTGTCTTATATCACAGCCCCCGTTAGTCCCGCGTGAAAAACCTACTGCAGCATTGAATTAACGGAGATACCACCTGCTTCAGTCCCGACCGTTCGGGATGGAGTATCAGTTTCGTGCTGCTGAAGCAGTAGGTATCTGGTGGCTAGGTTCACCTTCAATTGCTGATGACGATGTCATCGGGAGTGTTTTCTTTGCCGTCGGGTCCCATCGATCGAAGAGTGTAATGATCCCGATCACCCTGGTACTTGAGAGGTCGTTGCCAGGAGTCGGTGCGAAGGACACGCGAAAGATAATGTGGGCTTAGGTGATCAATAAGCACGGAATGCTTATCCGAGATAACAAAGCCGCCTCTGTCTTTCTTATATGCTTCCAGCGCTGCCGCAATTGTTTTCAACTGTTCGGTGGTTCGATCACGGCGTAAAGAATCCAAAGTGCCCGGGATTGAATCGAGAGTAATCCAGTCGCGATTGCCGGAACGAAAACCAACCACTCTCCATCCACCTGCCTCTTTTGTAAGACGGAAATCAGCTTTAACCAAACTTACCGCAAGCGCTGAGGGGTGGGGTCCAAGATTCAATCCTGATACTTCTTTAATGCGAACCGCATCCGACGGCAAGTTGATGGTGAAGAGACTTGCGATCAGGCAGCGAGCGAGCTTCTCGGTCAACGCAGACTGGGGTTTTCGACGGCCATTGATATCGGACGCGCCACATTCATCCTGCCTGACGTCGACCTTTACTGCCTGTGCAAATGATTCGATAGATTCCCAACGAGCTTCGCCCATTCTGATTTCAACCAGTCGCCATTGATCGCGTTCGTCACGCGCCACTCGAAAAACTAATTCCAGTTCCGATGAAACCTCAGCCGTGCTTGCGTCTGTAGAAACAATTCGTTCAATGCGGACTGCACTAGATGAGAAGGAAAAGCCCGCAGCCTTGCTTATAGCTTTACGCGCTTGCTTTTGGCTCAAATCTGCAAGCGCGATCACAGGTAGAGACAAAATCAAAACTAACAGAAAGCTGATCCGAACTAACGAGTGATTTCGCATTAGAAAATAATCAAGCCTGGGGTTTGCCAATCAACATCTGAAGCATGATTTGAAGTTGCGCGGTCGTGAAAGGTTTAGGCAGGAATACCACCGCGCCGGCCGCAAAACTGTCGGACGACAGCTTTGGATCCTGTTCAGCAGTCATCATCATTACAGGAATGCGCATCAACCGATCCTCGGTTTTCATATACCTCACCAGCTCAGGACCCGAAATGTGAGGCATCACAACGTCGAGAATCGCCGCTGTGAAGCGCGGATCGGTTTGCAGAATCTTGTAGGCCTCCCGTCCATCACGGGCCAAAACAACACTGAAATTTTCTTTCTCGAGGATCGTCGCCACCAGTCGAAGGATTGCCGGATCATCATCCGCCACAAGGATGCGCCTTGTATCTTTACTGGTTGGGTCAGTATTAACCATGCTGTTAAGAATCCTTCATTCCTGTCTCTTATACACATCTGACGCTGCCGACGAGGTGTCACCGGTGTAGATCT